>CANQSM010000037.1 GCA_947626525.1 uncultured Phocaeicola sp.
TTTTCTGGCATTTATAGGAGTCTCGCAAGATTCTGCAGCCGTCATCTGCAGCCTTTAACTGAATATCCCTAATTAATGGAAAAATGATGGTAATAGGCATGAAGAGAAACCATGAAATGGTAGAGAAAATGAAAGGGGAATCATTTTTTAAGAAATAGCAATAAACCTTTATATTTAGTCAGATGAGCAAGGCTAATCAGTGTATGCGCTGTGATGAATGAATCGGAAAATTCCCTGCGGATGATATTTTCGAGAAATATCATCAAGGATGCCGCACGTTTAACCATGGGGGATGGTATATTGTGTATGAAATTAACGCAGATTTACGTTCTGCATAAATGTCATTGCGTAAATCTGCGTTAATTCACAAACGACAATCTGTTATATTATTCGGCTGCTTTTTCTTCAGTGGTCTCCGGTGCAGGGGTTTCTTCACTTGCAACAGGAGTTTCTACTTTAGAAGCATCGAACCCCGGTATGGTTTGTGGGTTCGTTTTATTCTCTTTCTGAGTTTCTTCCAAAATAACGGAATTTTTTTGTGTTACAGATGGCAGTGCATAAGCAGAAGCAATGCTCACTACAACCATGAATGCTGCAAGGCTCCATGTTGTTTTTTCTAATATGTCTGTTGTTTTGCGTACTCCCATAATTTGGTTGGAAGCAGAAAAACTGGATGCCAATCCGCCTCCTTTTGAATTCTGTATCAGTACGATGAAACACATCAAGACGGCAGCAATGACAATTAAGATAAGTAAAGCTATGTACATCTTTATTCTATTTTGATTTAGTGTTAATAATCAGTTTCTCTAAAAATTTAATCTGGTCTGCAAAGTAAGCATTTTTTTTTGGATATTTCAAACTTAATTTTTTAATTATTTCCAAAGCTTTCGAATATCTTTGCTGTTTGATATATATTTTGGCCAAAGTTTCGGTAAAGTAACTTTCTTCATCTTTATTATCTGTTTCCTCTTCCGTTTTTTCTATTATAGTTGGATTCTGTTCCTGCCATGTTGTTTCTTTTTCATTTTGCGTTGTACTCGCATCTGGAGTAATCCGCATGGAGAAACCTTCATCCGCTTTTTCTATAAATTTGTCAATCAGACTTTGTCCGCGTAGAGGAATAACTTGATCCGTCATTCCCTGTTCCGGAAATTCTTCTTCGCGTAACATATAGGCTATATAGTCCGTTGAGAGATTATTTTCGACAGACGCCTGTAATTTTTCTTCAGGGACGGTCGCCAGAAAAGTATCTATCAGGTGTAGCGTCCTGTCCAAACCCGGTTCTTCTTTGATGGATTCTTGTTTCTTTTGTGGTTGGATGACGAATCGTCCACCCTCTATCAAATAAAACAATACACGCCTGTCTGTTACGTATACAGCGGCTTTGCGTAATTCTTCTCCAAATGTGCTGTCATGCAGTAAATAGAGATTTTTTATGTAAAGAATCCTGGCTGTTTGGAAATAAGGATACCGCGCCAGCAAAGTGCGTAGCTCATAGAGTGTATCTCGGTTCAGTCGTTCGGGATGTTCAATCCATTCTTGAAGATTTGTCGTCATACCTTATTATTTACCAATTGGCCACTGTCGCGTTGAATATTTGATCCGTGATATCTTTAATCATGGCGGTCACCAGTTCGTCCTGTACGGCACTCAGTTGTAGTGAGGAATCATATGTTTGGGTTGCGGAGAACTGTTGCTCAAAATCTTCGGAATGGTTTGTGTTATTGACAAAGCGTACATTTACCGTCATTTTGAGTTCTACCTGAGCGGAATGACCTTCCGCCGATACCGATTTATTGTATTGGTCATAGGCTGTAATTTCACCGGATATTTCTAAATCTCCTCCTCTTTTTACAAACTGTAGGCGAGTTTGCTGGGCAAAAATATCCTGCAATTGCATGTTGAAAGCCGGTGCCATCGGACCGTATTGGTAGAGTGCACGGTTTTCGAAGTTCGTGATGGTGATTGTTTTTACTTTATCGTAGTTTATGGAAGCTCCGTTAAACTTGTAAGAAACTGTACACGAAACGCTTGTCAGCATAATAAATGCTATAATAAATGAGCTTTTTATCAATTTATTCCAATTCATATTCTTTTATTTTCCGGTATAGAGTGCGTTCGGAAATGTTTAAATCTTGTGCTGCGTTTTTACGTTTTCCATGATGTTTTTGCAAAGCTTTCCGAATCATTTCCTTTTCTACATCATCCAATGATAAAGTTTCTTCCACATATTCCTCTGTATCTTGAATGTCATCCTCATTTTCTTTGGTTGCAGACAGATTGATGGTTGGCCTTTTGGGGGGCGTTGTCACCAGTTCTACATCATTATGAGGATAATAAGCCGGTGTCGAAGTTGCAGGTGAAACTGGGACTGCTTGTTCGGACATGATTTCATGTACCAGTTTTTTCAGTTCCGTCACATCGTTGCGCATATCAAAGAGTATTTTGTACAATATCTCTCTTTCGCTTTCGAAGGTTTTGTTCTGAGAACCTCCTCTTTCAACCAATGCCGGAAAACGTGATTCCTGTTGTATAGGGATATAAGTTTGTAAGATTTCCGGCGTAATGTCTCGTTTTTTTTCTATAATAGAAATCTGCTCGGTGATGTTTTTTAGTTCGCGGATATTTCCAGGCCACGGATAGGCCGTCAATATCTTTTTAGCTTCTTCGGTTAATTGTATGGCCGGCATGCGGTAGTTCTCAGCAAAGTCAGCTGCAAATTTACGGAACAATAATATGATGTCTTCTTTCCTTTCGCGCAGAGGGGGAATTTTGATGGGAACTGTGTTGAGTCGGTAGTATAAATCCTCACGGAAGCGACCTTCGGCGATGGCTTTTGCCAAATTGACATTAGTGGCCGCCACAATGCGTACATTGGTTTTTTCTACTTTGGATGACCCCACTTTGATAAATTCTCCCGTTTCAAGTACACGCAGTAAACGGGCTTGAGTGGAGATAGGGAGTTCGCCCACCTCGTCCAGGAAGATGGTTCCTCCGTTGGCTTCTCCAAAATATCCCTTCCGTTCGCCTATTGCTCCGGTAAAGGCTCCTTTCTCGTGACCAAACAGTTCTGAGTCGATGGTTCCTTCAGGGATGGCTCCACAGTTTACAGCTATGTATTGTCCATGTTTTCTACTGCTGTTTTGATGTATGATTTTAGGAAAGTTTTCTTTTCCTACTCCACTTTCTCCCGTAATCAATACAGATAAATCGGTAGGGGCTACTTGGATAGCTATATCGATGGCACGATTCAATCTTTCGGAGTTACCAATGATTCCGAATTTAAGTTTTACTTGTTGAATATCTGATGTTACCATATATTGCTCGAATTATATGACAAAAATACATGATTATTTTCAATATACGAGCATGATTAAATTGAAAATTGAAAATGGAAGGTTTAAAAAGGTTATTTGCAAGTATCTGCCAACGGAGAATTGGAAAAGAAAAATCCCCTTATTTCAGCTTTCATTTTTATAGTGCAAGGCAAGAATGAGGGGAATTTTTTTAACTTGTAAATTATAAGTAAACAACGTGAGTGAGTAGTCATGTTCGTTATTTGAGATACTTGCTGAGTACTTCCTCAATTTTAGCCCCACGTAAATTTTGAGCAACAATGACTCCGTTCGGGTCAATTAGCAGTGTGAAAGGGATACCGTTGATGCCATATACTTCAGCTGCGGCAGATTGATTTCTTTTCAGGTCAGACATTTGCGGCCAGTTGATACCTAATTGGGTGACAGCTTTAGCCCAAGCATCTTTGATGTTGTCGAATGAAACTCCTACTACTTCGAAGCCTTTATCCTTGAATTTGTCGTAAGCTGCTTTCACTGCCGGAATTTCCGCGCGACAAGAGCCACACCAAGAGGCCCAAAAGTCTATCATTACGTATTTTCCTTTTCCTACATAATCTGAAAGGGAAACTTCCTTATCATTCAGATCCTTCATTTTCAGGTCTGTAAATTTCATACCTACGGCAGCACGTTTAGTTCCTTCATAATGTTTCAGAAAGCGTTGAAATCCTGCATTTTCCTTCAATACTGGTGAAGCTGAAACTACTGCCTTTTCTAGTTCGGCTTCGTAACGTCCTATCAGGTTAGCGGGGGCAATGTTGTCGAGATTGTTGATATAGGTTTTCGTTATTTTTGCCAGATTGTTAAGTGCTTCCATATATTCGGCATGCAACGCTTTCATTTGAGCTGTGTCCGAACGTTCTATCCCTTTGGCTTGTTGTTGCAGTTCTACTATTTTGTCATTAAATGGCTTGACGGATTCCTGATAACTGTTCCATTTGTCGTTGGTAGGCGTACCTGTTCCTCTGGCATTGGCTATTTGAATGGTGCCTTTTTCCAAGATGACAGAAGCCAGACTATTCATTCTTCTGCCTTCAGGATAACCGATGGTGGCAAAAATTGGTTTTTCCGCATTGCCTTTAAAATTGTATTTGCCCTCTTTCACCACAGTACTGTCACTGGGTATCCTGCTTTCCGCATCGTATAAATAGATGATTTTCCCTTCCAAATTGTTTTCTGCGGTTCCGTTGATTATGAAAGCCGACTGTGCAGATAGACTCAGAGAGGCGCCTGTTGCCAGAATAGTGAGTAATGACTTTTTCATAAATGTTTTAATTTAGGTTATGTGCGCCGGCTATTATTGCCAATGTGTTAATTTCCTTGCAAATGTAATGATTTTATTAACCTGATAAAGTTCTAGGTACATTAAAAATCTACAAAAATGAGAGTAGCGGTAGTAGAAAATGAAAACTCTGTGTGAGTGAAAAATGCAAGAACTTACTTGAATCCGTATTGTGCATTCGGCCCGAGTTCTTCTTCGATGCGCAGCAGTTGGTTGTACTTGGTCATCCGGTCGGAGCGGCTTAGCGAACCAGTCTTTATCTGTCCTGCATTGGTGGCAACGGCAATGTCCGCTATGGTGTGGTCTTCCGTTTCTCCCGAACGGTGGGAGATGATGGAGGCATAGCCGTTACGCTTGGCCAGTTCCACCGCATTCAAGGTTTCGGTAAGTGTCCCGATTTGATTCACTTTCACCAGAATGGCGTTGGCACAATGTTTCTCTATGCCTTCGCGCAGAAATTTGACATTGGTAACAAATAAATCATCGCCTACCAGTTGGCAGCGATTGCCTAACCGTTCGGTCAGTATGCGCCAGCCTTCCCAATCGTTTTCGGCCATACCGTCTTCAATGGAGTCGATAGGGTATTGGTCAACCAGCTTATTCAGATAATCCACTTGCTCAAGAGAGGTGCGTTTCGTGCCTTTTCCTTTTTCGAAAAGTGTGTAATCGTATACACCATTTCGGTAGTATTCGGATGCGGCGCAATCCAAAGCGATGGTTACTTGTTTGGATGGAACATATCCGGCTGTTTCAATGGCCTTCATGATACAGGATAAAGCATCTTCAGTCCCGTTGAGTGCCGGTGCAAATCCGCCTTCGTCTCCCACAGCTGTGTTGAAACCTCTTTGTTTCAGCACATTTTTGAGAGCATGGAATATCTCAGCGCCCATACGCAGGCCTTCATGGAAACTTTCGGCACCGATGGGACGTATCATGAATTCCTGAAAGGCAATCGGTGCATCGGAATGGCTACCTCCGTTGATGATGTTCATCATGGGGACAGGCATTACGTAAGCATTAGCTCCTCCAAGATAGCGGTATAAGGGAATCTCCAGATAATTGGCCGCTGCTTTGGCTACGGCGAGGGATACACCTAAAATGGCATTGGCTCCTAATCTTGATTTGGCAGGGGTGCCATCGAGATCAATCATATGGCGGTCTATGTCTATTTGGCTGAGTGAAGGCATGCCCGTCAAGGCAGGAGCGATGAGCTTATTGATGTTGTCTACGGCCTGTTTCACGCCTTTTCCGTTGTAACGGTTTTCATCATTGTCACGTAGTTCTAGGGCTTCGTGTTCGCCGGTGGAGGCTCCTGAAGGGACTGAAGCGCGTCCGGTAAGGCCGCATTCCAATGTGACGTCTACTTCTACGGTAGGGTTGCCCCGTGAATCCAATATTTCTCTTCCGTGAATTTTTGCTATTTTCATATTTATTTCCTTATTTAATGTTTCTTTTTTATATATAACACCCGAGGGAATATTTTTGTTCAATGTTGTTCTATATCTAAATCAGCCCTGTCAGCAATCCTACGAAAATGTTGACGAAGTAGAGACGTGCATTGATGAGTTTTAGTTTACGATTCTCCATTTTCGTAAACTCATCGGTTGTCTCCAGCGTTCCTGTACCTTTTTTGCATTCCACATGTCAAGGCAACAACCGGATAAGGTAATTGGTTTAATTTTGTCATTAAAATGTAATATGTTTTACACAGTATCGTAATAAAAAAGCTTCAACTTTGTAATAATAAAAAAGAAGTGTAGATTTGTAACGATAAAAACAGATAGGATATGAATGATTATCGTATTTTAGTGGTCGATGATGAAGAGGATTTGTGTGAAATTTTAAAATTCAATCTGGAGAACGAAGGGTATCTGGTGGATACGGCGAATTCGGCAGAGGAAGCGTTGAAACTCGATATGACCCGTTATCAACTTCTGTTGCTGGATGTGATGATGGGAGAGATATCCGGTTTCAAGATGGCCAATATGTTGAAGAAAGATAAAAAGACGGCTTCTATTCCTATTATATTTATTACAGCTAAAGATACGGAAAATGATATGGTGACTGGCTTTAATTTGGGGGCGGATGATTATATTTCCAAACCTTTCTCCCTACGTGAAGTCATAGCCCGTGTGAGAGCCGTATTGCGCCGTACAGCTTCTGAAAGTACGGAGGAGGATGTGGAGATGATTGCTTATAGAGGACTCGTACTGGATGAGAATCGAAAGAATGTGATGATTAACGGAGAGTCTGTCGCATTGACAAAAAAAGAGTTTGAGATATTAAGTATGTTGTTGAAGAGTCCCAATAGGGTTTTTTCTCGTGAAGACATTTTGGCTAAAATATGGAAGGACGAAGTGTATGTGCTTGATCGTACAGTGGACGTGAACATCACCCGTTTACGAAAAAAATTAGGAGAATACGGGCAGAACGTTATTACTCGTTTAGGATATGGCTATTGCTTTGAATATAAATAAAAAAGATGTTTCCTTGTTTATGTAATATATCGTTTAGCCAGCGACTTTTTCTTTTAGTTTTGTCGTTGTCCCTGCTGTTTGTCATCTGTTTTGTGGCATACCAATATCATCGTGAGAAAGAGTATAAGATAGAATTGCTGAATACGAAGTTGCAGGATTACAATCGTCAGATGGAGGACGCTTTTTCGGAATATGGTGAAGTGAATGATTCACTGGTGGAACATTTTCTTCGCCATTATTATATTAAGTTAAGGATTTGCGTGTTACGCTGATTCGTGAGGACGGTACGGTTTTTTTTGATAGTGATGGAGATTATACTCATTTTCGGAACCATAAGGATCGGAAGGAAATCAGGCAAGCTCTGAAAGAAGGAAGTGGCTATGATATCATTCGTACTTCAGAAACTTTGCAGAGTGATTTTTTCTATTCAGCTACTTATTTCAGGAATTCTGGTTATATTGTCCGTACAGCATTACCTTATAATGTAACGTTGGCTAACAGTTTGGCTGCGGATTTGGGATATATTTGGTTTACTTTGGGACTGACTGCCATTCTTGTCTTTATATATTACAGATATACGCGGAAATTGGGAATGAATATCACCCAACTTCGATGGTTTGCCAAGAGAGCCGAGCGAAACGAAGATTTGGAGAATATGCAGATTTCTTTCCCGAATAATGAGCTGGGGGAGATTTCTCATCATATAGTCCGCCTGTATGCCCAGTTGAAAAAGAGTGAGGAAGATAAAACCCGTTTAAAAAGGCAACTGACGCAGAATATAGCTCATGAGCTGAAAACACCGGTGAGTAGCATTCAGGGATATTTGGAAACCATTGTAAATAATCCGGATATGCCGAAAGAAAAGCAACAGCAATTTTTAGAGAGATGTTATGCCCAAAGCAATCGGTTGACAAACTTATTGCGTGATATTTCTGTGTTGACTCGTATGGATGAGGCTTCCCAATCGTTTGATACGGAAAAAGTGAATATCTACCAGTTATTACACAATATTCAGAAAGACGTGGCCTTGCAGTTGGCCGAAAAGAATATTACTTTCCTTATTTTGATGGAGCAAGGTGTCACCGTCCCGGGAAGCAGCTTATTGCTTTATTCTATTTTCCGCAATCTGACGGATAATGCTATAGCTTATGCGGGTCAGGGGATTACGATTGCTATAAAATGTATGAAAGAAGATAATCAGTTTTATTATTTTAGTTTTGCCGACAATGGGATAGGAGTGGCTCCTGAACATTTGAACCATCTGTTTGAACGTTTTTATCGGATTGATAAAGGGCGTTCCCGTAAATTGGGAGGGACGGGGCTTGGATTAGCTATTGTCAAGAATGCTGTCTTTCTGCATGGTGGTACCATTTCTGTCCGCATTGCTTCAACCGGAGGATTAGAGTTCCTTTTTAATCTGGCAAAAGCTCAGAATTAGAATGATTTGTCAACATCACATCGTGGCTATTCCTAGATACAATAGAAGTTTGATGTCGTTGCAGGTCTTTCCGGTATTAGGAACTATAACAAATGTTTTTGTATTTTGAGGCAAGTATCGAAATGAAGTAAAGCGTGGCAATCACAATAAACGATTTATCGATTACATGGCTGAGTTTGATGATGTAATGATATCAGGTATTGAATGATTTAAAAAACGGGCTGTTTTTGTAATTATTTTGTAACTCCTTTGTTACGCGTTCTTAAATCTCATTACATATGTCTGTAATGTGTTCCCTCTACTTTTGCAGCGTAATTTATTTATCAAATAAGAATTTTTATGAAACACGTAGCAAAAATCTTGTTTATAGCATTAATGCTTATGCATGTAAACTATAGTATACATGCCGGGGAAAAGGTAAATGATTTAAGACCGGGAACAGTCAAAGGGCGCATTGTGGATACAGAAAAGCAGACTCTTCCAGGGGCTTCTGTATATATTGAGAATCTGAGAACTGGGGTGATTAGTGATGTGAACGGGTTCTATATGTTACCGAATCTGAATCCCGGAACTTATACTTTAAAGGTTTCTTATGTGGGTTATTCCCCTGTTGAAATGCAGATAACCGTACCAGAGGGAAAAACATTGGAAAGGGATGTCGTGATGAATGAAGGACTGGAGTTAAAGGAGGTGCAGGTAAAAGGAGCATTCTCCGGGCAACGTAAGGCCCTTAGCTCGCAAAAGAATAAGATGGGAATTGTGAATGTGGTTTCTGCTGATCAGGTGGGAAAATTTCCAGATTCGAATATTGGTGATGCACTGAAACGTATTAACGGTATCAATGTACAGTACGATCAAGGCGAGGCTCGTTTTGGACAGGTCCGTGGTACTTCCGCCGATTTGACGTCGGTAACGATTAACGGAAATCGTTTGCCATCGGCCGAGGGAGATACGCGTAATGTACAACTTGACTTGATTCCGGCTGATATGGTGCAGACTATAGAGGTAAATAAAGTGGTGACTTCGGATATGGACGGTGATGCAATTGGAGGCGCTATCAACTTGGTTACTAAAAGTACTCCTTACAAACGCACATTCAGTGCTACGGCCGGTAGTGGACGCAATTGGGTAAGCGAGAAGGCACAATTGAATCTGGGGCTGACTTACGGGGAACGTTTTTTTAATGATAAATTGGGCTTGATGCTTTCTGGTTCGTACCAATATGCTCCGGGCGGGTCGGATGATGTGGAGAATGAATATGATTTGGATGACGATGACAAGGTGGTGCTTACGAAGAGTGAAGTACGTCAGTATTATGTAACTCGTGAACGTCAGAGCTATTCTTTGGCATTGGATTATAAATTCAATCCTAATCACAAGATTGCTTTCAAGGGAATTTATAATCGTCGTAACGATTGGGAAAACCGTTACCGTATTACATACAAGAAACTTGACAGTAAAGCTTCCAAGCAGTCTGTCGTGTTGCAGACCAAAGGCGGCGCAGGCGATACGAAGAATGCCCGTCTTGAGCGTCAGCAAACCATGGACTTCTCATTAGACGGTGAACATCATTTCGGTATGTTGACTGGCGACTGGGTAGTTTCTTATTCACGCGCTTCGGAAGATCGTCCGAATGAACGCTATTTCGGAGTATCCTTAGATGAACCTTTTGGCGATTCGTTTGAGGATGTAGGTGGAAAATATCCTCATGCCACGAAGGCGATTCCGGCTATTTCTGATGAATGGGAGATTGACGAATTGACTAACTCTAATCAGAAGATTTATGAGAACGAATGGAAATTCCGTATGAACTTCTCGCTGCCGTTGACGGATGACTTACGGAATATATTCAAATTCGGTGGAAAGTACGTTTCAAAAATCAAAGACCGTGAAACGCATAATTTCGATTATGCCGATATTTTTGAGGGGGAATGGCGGAAAAATATGACTTTGCAGATACGTGAGGGATATATGCCCGGTGACCAGTATCCTATCGGAACTCCGTTTATCAATAAATCTTATTTAGGTGATATAGATTTCAGTAAGCTGGAAGGTGATGAGATTCTGGAAGATGCTTCAGGTAATTACCGTGCACGGGAAAACATTGCGAGTGCTTATGTTCGTTTGGATGCGAAAATCGGAGATAAAATGGGTATGGTTGCCGGTTTGCGTATGGAAAATACACATCTGAAATATGGTGGTTGGAATTGGGAAGTGGATGAGGAAGAAAATGAAAAGCTGACAGCTACGGGGGATAAGAAGAACAGCTATACCAATTGGCTGCCGAGTCTGTTGTTCAAATATGATGTGAATGATGATTTTAAAGTGCGTGCTTCTTTTACTCAAACACTTTCACGTCCGAAATACTCCGCTCTGATTCCGTGTGTGAATTATACCATAGCTGATAAAGAAGCTACCATAGGTAATCCCGATTTGAAACCGACAACTTCTTACAATCTTGATTTGAGTGGGGAATATTATTTTAAGAGTATAGGTTTGGTGAGTTTGGGTATATTTTATAAAGATATACGTGATGTGATTGTGGATGAGGTATGGAAAGGAGAATCGGCAGAGGTTCCTGCGTCCATAGGAGATGAATATACGATTAGTAAACCTATCAATGCTTACGATGCCGATTTGTTTGGTTTGGAATTTGCTTACCAGCGTGATTTTGGTTTCATCGCCCCGGCTTTGAAGTGCATTGGATTCTATGGAACCTATACTTATACGCATAGCAATACGAAAAACCATGGATTTGAACATCGTGTGCTGTCTGATGGCGAGAAGGTAAAGATGGTCGGTTCACCTGAAAATACAGCCAATGCTTCGCTTTATTTTGAGAAAAGCGGAATCAATGTGCGTCTTTCTTATAATTATGCTTCCAGTTTTGTGGATGAGATGGGTAAGAGTGCGGAACTTGATCGCTACTATGATGCAGTAAATTATCTGGATTTGAATGCCGGCTATACATTCGGCAAAAAGCTCAAAACCACCATCTATGCCGAGGCAACCAATTTGTTGAATCAGCCGTTACGTTACTATCAGGGAACGAAAGAACGTACCATGCAGGCCGAGTTTTATGGAGTGCGGGTAAATGCTGGCATCAAGGTGACTTTTTAATTTAATAGGTGTTCATTATATAGAGAGTATGTAAAGTAGGGAAATTTTTTGTGAGTAAGTTATGTATGGGAATAATGTTTCAAGTATTTCCAAAATATGAGAACTTGCTGTCTGAAACTCCTTTGTGATTCAAAAAACTCTTTGTCTTATCATTTATATTTAAAACAGAAACATTATGAAAAATGTACACAGATTCTTTGTAGGAGCTTTTATCGCTTTCATTACTTTTTCAGGGTTTGCCCAAACTGCAACAAAATGGAAGACTTTAAAAGGAGAGATTACTTTGTATATGGCTAATGATTTAGGCCGAAATGGATATTATGATCAGAAGCCGATTGCAGAATTGATGGGAACTATGGCCGAAGAAATAGGGCCTGAGTGCGTGATTGCAGCAGGGGATGTACATCATTTTGAAGGTGTCCGTTCCGTGAATGATCCTTTGTGGATGACAAACTACGAATTAATTTACTCCCATCCGGAGCTGATGATAGACTGGTTCCCTGTTTTGGGAAACCATGAATATCGGGGAGATACGCAGGCCGTGTTGGACTATACAAATGTAAGTCGTCGCTGGGTTATGCCTGCCCGTTACTATACCCGCACTTTTGAAGAAAAGGGAACTACTGTACGGATTGTGTGGATTGATACAGCGCCACTGATTGATAAATACCGTAATGACACGGAGACTTATCCGGATGCTTGCAAGCAAAATATGCGGCAACAATTGGAATGGCTTGATACAACGTTGAAAAATGCGAAAGAGGATTGGGTGATTGTGGTAGGGCATCATCCTGTTTATGCACAGACTCCAAAAGATGACAGTGAGCGTCTTGATATGCAGAAACGGGTAGATCCAATATTGCGTAAGTATGGTAATGTGGACATTTATGCTTGCGGGCATATTCATAACTTTCAACATATTCGTATCCCGGGAAGTCCCATTGATTATATTGTGAATTCAGCCGGTTCACTGAGCCGTAAGGTACAGCCGGAGGAAGGGACTGTTTTTTGCAGTGCCGAACCAGGGTTTTCTGTGATTTCAGTAGATAAGAAAGAACTTCGTTTTTCTATGATTGATAAAAACGGAAAGGTATTACATACTGTAACTCGTACGAAATAGACTTTTTCAAATAAGAGCTTGTTCATTCTCACATCCTCACTCCAAACGTTTAATTCATAAATGGTTATCATAAAAGTGAAGAATGGATAAAATGTACTTTTTACGGATATAGGAAAGGAACGTAGAAACTGTCGGAGTTTCCGGAAAGATTCTTAAGAAAGTTCCGGAAAACTCCGACAGTTTCGGTGAAGCTTCTTAAGAGTTTTGACTTACACTTTCTTTTTCTGCAAAATGATTATCCATAGTAGTGCAGATCTTGAATGGTTTGGAATTGATATTTACCGCATTCGTAGGAAACGGTAACCAAAGCGTAGACAGGCCGCTCTTTCCAATTCCTCTCGTGCGGCAGGTGCTGCTATTTCAATCAATGCACGAGCTCGTTGTGCCAAATCTTTTCCTTTTAAAAAAGCCACTCCATATTCTGTTACAATATATTGCGCCTGAGAGCGTGTCGTTACAACTCCTGCTCCTTCCGTTAACACGGGTTTAATTTTGGAATGTCCTTTTCCCGAAGTAGCCGTCATGGCAATAAAAGTCTTCCCTCCCTCAGAAAGTGCTCCGCCATACATGAAATCATGTTGTCCTCCTACTCCGGAAAACATACGTGTACCGATAGAGTCTGCACATATTTGCCCAGTCAAATCCACTTCAATCGCCGAATTGATAGCCATTACTTTCGGATTTTGACGTATACGGAACGGGTCGTTGGTCCAAGCCACGTCTTTAATGATGATGTCAGGGTTGTAATCCATATAATCATACAATGCTTTTGATCCTAAAACTAAAGATGCAACAGTCTTATGAGGCATAACTACCTTTTGGGAATTATTGATTATTCCCGACTGAATCAATGGTAAGACTCCATCCGTCATGGCTTCTGTATGCAAGCCTAGGTCCTTGTGCCCGTGCAGTGCATTCAATACCGCATTCGGAATTCCCCCTACACCAATCTGTAAAGTGGCACCGTCAGGAATCAATTCTGCAATATGGCGTCCTATTTTCTCTTCCTGCTCATTGGGAGTTTCCGAAGGCACAACTACCAATGGATCATCCACCTCTACACAAGCGGCCAAATCAGATATATGAATTAATGCATCTCCATACGAAAATGGCATTTGCTTATTTATTTGTGCTATAATTATCTTGGAACATTCCACTGCCGACACGGCCAAATCGGCGGAGATGCCATAACTACAATATCCTTCTTCATTGGGTAGTGAAACATTCAATAAGGTTACATCCAAAGGCAAATATCCCTCTCTAAACAAAGCGGGAACCTCACCTAAGAAAGCAGGAATTAATTGCGCTTCTCCCCTGTCAATAGCTCTACGAATACTGTTTGCAATAAACAAACTACGAGGAATAAAAGCATCTCGCAGTTCAGGTATTGCATAAGGAGCATCGCGACGTCCCACAGCAAAGGCTGAATAAAGTTCTACTCCTTCCAACTCATTTCCACGAGCGGTCAATGCGTCCAGCAGTACTTCCGGAATAGAAGTACTACCCTGTATATAGACCCTGTCGTGCGATTTAATCAATTTCACCGCATCCACGGCTGTCATATAGTTTATTTTCATGGTATTTCTATGTTATTTAAGTGGATGTTTTTCATTAAATATACGCAAACGTTGATCCAATAATGGATAATGTTCTTCACGAAGCATAGACGTACAGACTCTAATTCCCTGCTGTTCACTTCCTGTAGTACGCAAAGAAATAGCCGACACACCATAATGGATTAGTTCTGCCAACAAATCATCACTTGTATATCCTTTCCGTCCGATGGTAAAGAAAAAGCCATCGCTCACTTCCTCCTCCAAATCTTTATCATAAACAATATGAAAACCATGGCGAAGGAAAACAGCCTTCAGCCGGGCTGCTCTCCGAGCATATTCACGGGTTTCGGATACAAAATCCAGTGTCCCGTCACAGGCCGCTTTGTACATGGCCGCCAATGCATGCTGGGCAGAATGGCATACGCCTGATGAAAGCGTATAGATAATGGTGAAGACAAAGGCACGCCCCAATGTATCCATGCCCAATGTCTCTTTCAAATATGGATAAGACCGGTTATATAGTCCATCCGATATGGCTACAGTCGCCACCCGTTCTCCCGCATAACTGAATATTTTCGATGCAGAAAGCATTAGCATGTAATTTTGCGTATAACGTGCCACAGTAGCCTGATAAGGAGGAGCAAAAGGATGTCCCAGTTCTTTACGAAAATCCATTCCTAAATAAGCGAGGTCTTCAATCACCACCACGTCATGGCGAGTTGCCAGATTTCCGATAAGACGAAGTTCGTCTTCCGTCAGACAAATCCAAGACGGATTGTTGGGATTGGAATAGACAATGGCAGCCACATGTCCATTGGACAAACGGTGTTCTAACTCATCACGTAACTTTTCACCCCGATAACCATATACATCAAAAGCCTCTTGCTTATATCCCAACACTTTGGCTTGCATCGGTTGCACCGAAAATCCTGGGTTAATAAATAATATGGTATCTTTTTCAGGATAAAGATGAGTACAAAGAATAAACGATCCGAAAGTTCCCATCATGGAGCCTACCGTTGGTACACACCCTTCCGGGCGGACATCGATATTCAGAAAGGCTTTTACAAAGCGGGAAGCCTGCTCCTTCAAAGGGGAAATGCCTGAAATATTCGGATAAGCTGACGCGATACCTTTATCCAATGCTTCTTTTTGGGCACGAATTCCCATCTGACTGGCAGGCAATCCCGGAGAACCCATCTCCAAATGTACAAACTTTTCCCCGGTCAACCGTTCCAATGATTCCGAAAGAGCCACAGTCTGCCGAATAGTCGCATCGCCGATTTTGGAAATATGCATTTGCTGCAATACTTCATCTACTACTTTTTTTTGAAAAGGAATCCCCATACGTCATTTTTTTATAGATTGTTCAGCTATTTCCAAACCTGCTCTAAAGGCCTTTTGATTCATCTCTACAACCGCTTCCCCTTTTCGTCCGAAAACAGTACGGATACTTTCTTCTATTTTCTCTACTTCTATGCCTAAAAAGGGTGATGCTGCGCCCAATAATACAATATTGGCTGCACGGGGAGAAGCCACAGAACGGGCTATTGAATCCACATCGATAGAAACAGAATGACTTAGTGAATGAATTCGATCCATCAATCCGGTTTCTTCCGGATAATTAGGAATATTTACGAAAGGAACCGTATTGGTGATAAGCCAACCCTCTTTCCTCAGATAAGGTAAATACCGCAAGGCTTCCATCGGTTCAAGCGAGATAATCAAATCTGCTTTTCCTAGAGGTATCAAATCGGAAGCGATAGGTTCGGAACTAATACGGAGATTTGACTGTACATCTCCTCCACGCTGGCTCATGCCATGCACTTCGGCCTGTTTGATATAAAGTCCTTCTTTTATAGCTGCTGCTCCAATAATCGTGGCAATGGAAAGGATACCTTGTCCCCCCACTCCCGAGAGTATAATATCTGTACGCATGGTTCTTTTATTTTTTATTATGACGACGGGCTGTCTGAATGCATTCACGGCGTGGAATGATTACACTGACACCCTGATAATTAATCTCTTCTCGAATCATATTTTTCATTTCTTCCATATTCTTAGGCAAAGGCACTACTACCCGGATATGTTCCGGTTTCACACCGATACCCCGACAAATGCTTTCCAAACGGCCGGTCCCTGCCGAATCTTGTCCGCCTGTCATACCCGTTGTTAGATTATCCGAAATAAGAATCGTTATATTAGATTGCTCATTCACTGCATCCAACAATCCCGTCATACCCGAATGCGTGAAAGTGGAATCCCCTATCACGGCAACCGACGGGAACTGACCCGCATCCGCTGCACCTTTAGCCATCGTAATGGAGGCTCCCATGTCCACTACCGAATGAATGGCCCGGTAAGGCGGAAGGAAACCTAACGTATAACAACCGATATCACTGAACACGCGGCCGTTCTCATATTCACGCAACACTTCATTCAGCGCGCCATACATATCACGATGGCCACATCCTTGACAAAGAGCGGGTGGACGCGGAACCACCAGTTCACACGCAGGATACACCTCCTCGTTTTTCAGTCCTAATGCTGCTACGATATTATCGGGAGTCAGTTCACCAGTTCTAGGCACCTCGCCTGTCAAACGCCCTTTCACCACTATTCCTTGCTCCAGAACTCCACGAATCATCTCTTCCACTACTGGTTGACCGTCTTCCAACACCAGCAAAGAGTCACAACGTTTCGCCAATTGACGGATAGCTTTCACTGGAAGCGGATACTGCGCCACTTTTAGTACCGGATAAGGACACCCCTCTTTAAAATGTTCCATTAAATAATTATAGACAATACCACAAGCGATAATACCCAATGAAGTATCCGCACCATCCTCCATCTTATTATACATCGACTTTTCCGACTCCTCTAAAAAGTCTTGCTGCATAGTAATCAAATGTACATTACGCTTACGGGCAACCGCAGGCATCAATACCCAATCTCCCGGATTCGAAGGGTAGGACATAGGATTCATATCACGTATTGTCCCAGTCTTCACTACGGCACGTGAGTGAGCCATACGGGTAACCATACGCATTAAAACAGGTACTTTATATCGCTCTGAAAGGTCGAATGCATCGGCCATCATCCGATAAGCCTCCTGCTGAGATGAAGGTTCAAAAATAGGTATCATGGCAAATTTGCCATAAAAACGAGAATCTTGTTCATTTTGTGATGAGTGCATGGACGGGTCATCGGCTACTACCACTATCAGTCCTCCATTCGTTCCGGTCATAGCAGAATTGACAAACGCATCGGCAGCCACGTTCATACCCACATGTTTCATGCAAACCATTGCTCTTTTGCCCATGTACGACATGCCCAAAGCAGACTCCATCGCTGTTTTTTCGTTGGAAGACCAATTGCTGTGTATCTTCCTTTCAACAGCCAGCGGATGATTTTGAATAAACTCAGTAATTTCAGTAGAAGGGGTACCAGGATAGGCATAAACTCCCGAAAGTCCGGCGTGTATAGCCCCTAAAGCGACAGCTTCATCGCCAAGAAGTAATTGTTTTTCACCCATAATATTGTGTTTTTCTTGATTGCTGCAAATGTATGCTTTTGCAAGGAGGGAAACAAGAAGATAAACGGAAAGATTCTGTCATATTTCTATTAAAAAAATATAATGACTAGCACATGAAAACCAATGAAGTTATCATAAATTGATAAAAAATTACTTAATGCAATCATATTGTTTATTATTTGTATCTTAAGCTAACAACAAAGGTTCCTTGAGCTGGGAAGATATATCACCTGCCTTTTTCAATCGGACATGCTAAAAAATATCTTTGCTTCCATTACAAAAGGAGCAAGGAATTTTTATGTTTCTTGCTCCATCAATGTCTTGTTTGTAAACGATAAACTTCGAAATAATAAGGGGCAAATCAAGTTTCAGCGAATGTTCCTCTTCATTCGTTAGCTTGTTCCATCCCTTTTTCGTATCTTTGCGTAAAGAATATCAACCTAAGGAAATTTTAAACCAAAACAGACATGAAATATATAGGAGCACATGTATCGGCCTCAGGGGGCGTAGAAAGCGCACCCTTAAATGCTTATGCCATAGGTGCTAACGCATTCGCATTATTCACAAAAAACCAACGGCAATGGGTTGCCAAACCGCTTGCTGAAGAAAGTGTTTCCCTCTTCAAAAGGAATTGCAAAGAATATGGATTTTTACCCGAATACATTTTGCCGCACGACAGTTATCTCATTAATTTAGGACACCCGGAACAAGAAGGCTTAGAAAAGTCAAGAGCTGCCTTCCTCGATGAAATGCAGCGTTGTGAACAATTAGGTCTGCAACTGCTCAATTTTCATCCGGGCAGTCATTTAAATAAAGAAACATTGAAGGTGTGTCTCGACCGTATTGCCGAATCGATCAATATAGCATTGGATAAAACGAAAGAAGTAACGGCTGTGATTGAAAACACTGCCGGTCAAGGAAGTAATGTGGGAAATGAATTCTGGCACCTGAGCTATATTATAAATAAAGTGGAGGATAAAAGCCGGGTAGGCGTTTGCCTTGATACCTGCCACACATTCACTGCCGGATACGACATTGTAGACGACTATGACAAGGTATTTAGCGAGTTCGACCAAACCGTAGGAATGAAATACCTCCGGGGTATTCACCTGAATGACTCCAAGAAAGCATTAGCCAGTCGCGTCGACCGTCATGACAGTATTGGAAAAGGGCTCATCGACATCGAATTCTTCAAACGCCTTATGCAAGACGAGAGGTTCGACAACATGCCTATTATTTTAGAAACACCAGATGAAACACGTTGGGCAGAAGAAATAGCCCTTCTGCGTAGTTTCACAGCGGAAAACTGACCTCTACCCAAAAAGAAAAAGTACGGAATAAGGAATTGCCTTTCACCGTACTTTTTTCATGTAACGCCCTAATAAGATACTTGCCTTTACTTGCGTTCTCCTAATTTCTGATCCAAATGATATAATGCCGCTTCGCCACCAAGTTTGATTTTATCTACAATACCCTGTGCCGTAGCTTCTTCTTCTACCTGTTCACGAACAAAGCTCCATAAAAAGTCTTGTGAAGCTTTATCTTTATCGGTTGATGCCACATCTACCAGTTTGTCAATTAATTCAGATACATGGCACTCATGTTTATATACATGTTCGAAAACTTCTAAAGGCGAAGACCACTCCTGCGGAACAGCTTCAATAGCAGATACAGATGCTTTACCACCACGCTTCATCACATATTGAGCCAGCATATCGGCATGTTCATTTTCCTCACTTGCCTGAACTTTCATCCACGAGGCAAATCCTGTATATCCTTTAGCTTCAAAGTAATAAGACATAGAAAGATACAAATTAGCCGACCACATTTCAGCGGCTATCTGTCCGTTAATCGCATTTTGTAAGTTTTGTGAGATCATAATTATAATATTTATTTGTTTGTAACGATTACAAAGTTAGATGGAGTTCCCGTTTAATGCAAATAGTCCTTTATAAATTTAATCTTTTTTATAAAAAACATGAATTCCCATCTCATAAAACATGAATCAACTCTTTAAAATAGATCTCGGGAGGGAGTTCATCATTTATAAACAGTGGAGTGCTGCAAGAATATCCATGGGTCGTTCTATATTAAAGCTACACAATGCTTGCTGTGCCATATTATTCTTTACGTGCCGATTCCGATTCTCGCTTAGCTTCATCCCTATTTACTTGTATACAAACAACCTTTCCGTTTTGGTAATCATACCATTATATTATTAGATGTCAGATTTATAGTACATGCAGAATGTTGTGTAGCTGCTGGCAAAAAGATAAATCGGATTAGGATAGGTTTTGTTTAGAAACTGAAACTGACAATCCGTCATATAAACTAATAAAACAAGCCAATCACTAACAATCAAAGAGATTTGCATATCCTTGCATCTATATAACCCTGCATCAGAAAGTGTTTATTATCGTAACACTATCATCTGAATAAACAAACATATATATTCCACCGGAGAATTCCACTATTTTGTTAACAACAAGTGAAAGTTGATTTACGACCATAATACGCCTCCATACAAAAATTACATCCGGAGTGTTGCAACATCGAGAAAGCTTATTGCTTTCCATACATTCAGTACTACACCAATTCAATAAGATGCATACACAACAAAAAGCACCCTTTCTCTTATTATAATACAAATCCGTTATAGAACTATCGATATTTTTCAAATAAAAGATGGGTTTGGCACAAGGTTTGTTTCTTTATTCTACGTATAATTTGTTCGAAAGCGATAGATAAATATCGCAAGCCGTGGACAAATTTACAAAAATCAAGTTTTGAATAATAACAAATAAATAATATACAATTATGGGAAAGATTATTGGAATTGACTTAGGAACTACCAACTCATGTGTTGCTGTATTTGAAGGTAACGAACCGGTAGTAATCGCTAATAGCGAAGGTAAACGTACTACTCCGTCTATCGTGGCATTCGTCGATGGTGGTGAACGTAAAATAGGTGATCCTGCAAAACGTCAGGCAATCACGAACCCACAACGTACAATTTTCTCTATCAAACGTTTTATGGGCGAAAATTGGGATCAGGTTCAAAAAGAAATTGCACGTGTTCCTTATAAGGTGGTAAAGGGGGACAACAATACTCCGAGAGTAGACATTGATGGTCGCCTTTACACTCCACAGGAAATTTCAGCGATGATTTTACAGAAAATGAAAAAGACAGCTGAAGATTATTTGGGACAGGAAGTAACGGAAGCCGTTATCACCGTTCCGGCTTATTTCTCAGATTCTCAACGTCAGGCAACGAAAGAAGCCGGACAGATTGCAGGTTTGGAAGTTAAACGTATCGTAAATGAGCCGACAGCGGCAGCTTTGGCCTATGGGGTTGACAAAGCCCATAAAGACATGAAGATTGCTGTATTCGATTTAGGTGGCGGTACATTCGATATCTCTATCCTTGAATTCGGTGGCGGTGTATTTGAAGTACTTTCAACAAACGGTGATACACATTTGGGTGGTGATGATTTCGATCAAGTCATTATCGATTGGTTAGTAGAAGAATTCAAAAACGATGAAGGAGCTGATCTGAAACAGGATCCAATGGCATTGCAACGTTTGAAGGAAGCCGCAGAAAAAGCAAAAATAGAATTGTCTTCCTCTACTTCCACGGAGATAAACCTGCCTTACATTATGCCGGTAGGTGGAGTGCCCAAGCATTTGGTGAAAACTTTGACACGTGCTAAATTCGAATCATTGGCTCACAACCTGATTCAGGCATGTCTTGAACCTTGTAAGAAAGCCATGGGCGATGCAGGTTTGAGTAATTCCGACATTGATGAAGTGATTCTGGTGGGTGGCTCTTCACGTATACCGGCTGTTCAGAAGTTGGTGGAAGATTTCTTTGGAAAAGTTCCTTCTAAAGGTGTCAACCCCGATGAAGTAGTGGCTGTGGGTGCAGCTGTTCAGGGAGCCGTACTGACAGATGAGATAAAAGGTGTAGTATTGTTGGATGTTACTCCATTGTCAATGGGTATAGAAACCTTGGGAGGGGTGATGACTAAATTAATAGACGCCAACACCACCATTCCCTGTAAGAAGAGTGAAACGTTCTCTACTGCAGCAGACAATCAGACAGAAGTTACCATTCATGTATTACAAGGAGAGCGTCCGATGGCTGCACAGAACAAATCAATCGGTCAGTTTAACCTAACAGGTATAGCTCCCGCACGTCGTGGTGTCCCACAAATCGAGGTAACATTTGATATTGATGCCAATGGTATTCTGAAAGTATCTGCTAAAGATAAAGCTACCGGTAAAGAGCAAGCTATTCGCATCGAAGCTTCTTCCGGCTTAAGTAAGGAAGAAATAGAGAAGATGAAGGCGGAAGCGGAAGCCAACGCGGAAGCTGACAAGAAAGAGCGTGAAAAGATTGACAAGATGAATCAGGCTGACAGTATGATTTTCCAAACGGAAAACCAGTTGAAAGAGTTAGGTGACAAACTTCCGACAGACAAAAAAGCGCCAATTGAAGCTGCTTTACAGAAATTAAAAGATGCACATAAGGCACAAGATGTAGCCGCATGTGATACCGCTATGGCAGAATTGAATAGTGCCTTCCAAGCAGCTAGTGCTGAAATGTATGCACAAAGTGGAACACAAACAGGTCCAAATGCCAACGCAGGTCAGCAACAAAATAACTCCTCTAATAAACAGGATGACAATATCCAGGATGCAGACTTTGAGGAAGTGAAGTAAGTATCAGTAAACAACGATAATTATAAATAAGAATATAGGGTGTAACTCAATGCGTTATGCCCTATTTCTTTTTATATCACTTTTTTTTGATTTTGCTTATTATTCGGATTTTTATTGTATATTTGTACCATAATTGTACCGACGCTTAAAAGTAGATAATGTGACACTTATAAAAATGTTGGTATTGAGAATGAGAAATATAAGTAAAAAGTGAATTATGCCAGCAGCAAAATTTGAAATAACACGTCAATGCAAGGTTTGTGGAGAGACCTTTGTGGCTAAAACCATTGAATCGTGGTATTGCTCTCCCAAATGTTCCAAAATTGCATGGAAACGACGCAAGGATGAAGAATTGAGATTGCAAAGGTTGGACGATGTGGTCAAGAAAATACCAAAGTCCAAAAAGTACATCACTGTTCCTGAAGCATACGCTTTGTTTGGCATAAGCAAAGAAACTCTTTACCGCTTGATTCGTAAGGGAACAATTCCAAGTGTGAATGCCGGAGAAAGGCAAACATTATTATCAAAAGAAGAACTGATGAAACTCTATCCTCTCCGAAAGAAAGCTCTCACAAAGCCGAAGCCTATCGCTAAACTGTATAGTCTGGAGCCAAAAGACTGTTATACCATTGGAGAAATCACAGAGAAATTTCTTGTGAATGAAAGTACCGTTTATCTCCATATACGCAAATACTCTATCCCTACCCGGCAGATTGGGAACTTTGTGTATGTACCCAAGAAAGAAATTGATAACTTATATAAAGGTGTGAAGCGATGAAGAAAGCATTAGTCAATACACGAGTGTCGGTAAAGCTCCGCAAATCTGAATATCGTGATGAATGGTATCTTTATGTGGAATCTTATCCTGTATTTCAATCCGGAAAAGATACGCCACAAAGAGTGCGTGAATATCTCAATCGTACCATTACAACACCTATTTGGGATAAGTCACGCAATGCAAGGACTAATGCCGAAGGCAAAACCACTTATAAGCCGAAGCGAGATTTGAACGGTGTCATTCAATGTAAGTCGCAATTAGACCAGGAATCATGTATCTATGCCGACAAGGTCAGAAGCCTACGACAAAAGGAATACGACAATGCAGCTTTATATGCCGATACCGATGCAGAACAGGCGGAGCAGTTGGAACGCTCCCGAAGTAATTTCATTGAGTACTTCGACCATGTGCAGCGAACAAGGCATGCCCATAGCTCTGATTCTATCATTGTCAACTGGAGAAGAGTGCATGAATTATTGAAGATTTTCGCAAAAGGTGACACCATTCTCTTTTCGCAAATAGACTTAAAGATGGTTGAATCGTTCCGGCAATTCATAATGAATGCCCCACAAGGAGGCACTAAACGAGGTACGATTTCTCAAAATACAGCAGCAACCTATTTCTCTATCTTCAAAGCCGGATTGAAACAGGCTTTTATAGACGGATATCTGACTATTGATATTTCTGCAAAAGTCAAAGGCATTCAAGAAAGGGAAAGCCGGAGAGAATATCTCACGGTAGAGGAATTGAACCGACTGGCTCAAACACCTTGTGACCCATTACTGAAACGTGCTGCCTTGTTCTCTGCTTTAACAGGAATCCGTCATTGCGACATTCAGAAGTTGAAGTGGTCGGAAGTGGAAATGTTCAATGGAGGCTATCGGTTGAATTTTACTCAGCAAAAGACAAAAGGAGTTGAATATATGCCTATATCAGAGCAAGCATATAATCTCTGTGGAGAGCAAAAAGAGGGTGAACTTTTGGTTTTTGCCGGACTTCCTGACCCTTCTTGGATAAACCGTCCTGTCAAAAAGTGGGTTGAAGCTGCCGGAATATCCAAACACATAACATTTCATTGCTTTCGTCATTCCTATGCGACCCTGCAACTGGCTGGAGGTACTGATATTTATACAGTTAGCAAAATGTTAGGGCATACCAATGTGAGAACTACCCAAGTGTATGCAAAGGTTGTTGATGAAAAGAAAGAGAAAGCTACAGAAACTATTAAATTGGATTTATCTCAAACAAAATAACCATTATTATACTTTAAAAGTATAGCCATCTGCGTAAAATCTGCGTGGGTGGCTTTTTTGTTTTTATCTATGGTCTTTTCTTCTGACCATCTTATGATTCCTTTATGATTGAAGACATTATCATAAAAATCTACTACTGATATTCTCCACTATTCATGTTGATAATCAATGGGTAATCCTTATGATGATTATGTTTCGTTACTGCTTATTTATGTGATGTATTACACTATGAAATCAGTATGCGTAATCGCTGTTATTTTGCCGAAAAATCAAAAAACAAGTAGCAATATGAGTGAGAAGAACATTACATTTGAAGATTTACCCAAAGCAATGTCGTGGTTGATGGATAAATTGAATGAGCTGGATTCTAAAATAGATGGATTAAACAATCAGAATCAAAGCGTTCCAACCGAACAATGGATGAACCTTAAGGAATTGTGTGATTATATTCCCAGTCACCCGGCAGAGCAAACTGTATATGGCTGGACGAGTTGTCATCTAATCCCATTCCACAAAAGAGGGAAGCGTATCATGTTTCTAAAATCGGAAATTGACGAATGGCTCCATGCCGGCAAAATCAAATCTGATAAAAACTTGGAAGATGAAGCCGCCCAATTCATAAAGTCAAAAAGAAATACCAAATTCTAATGGATTCAACCAATTTATGCAATGCGCTCAGAATGGAATTTGAAGGGATCTTTGAAAACAAGATTCCTTTGGATGCTTTTCCTGCCAAAATTCAAGATATGATATTGGCTCTATCCCGACAAGAGAATTATTCCATAGAATATATGATGGCTTCTCTTTTGGTGGCAGTGTCAACCGCTATCGGCAACGCTGTCAATATTCGTATTCGTGGTGGATGGATTAGTAATCCTGCCCTTTATATGATATTGGTAGGTCGTCCCGGAATGGGCAAAACCCCACCTTTGGATTTTGCATTCCGTCCTATCCGAAAGCATGATGCCAAAATCATCAAACAATTTAAATTGGATATGGAGCATTATAATAGCTTGGTTGAAAACAATAAGGCTAAAAAAGACAAGTCCTCTTCATTGCCGGACAAACCAATTTTACGAAGAACCATTATATCCGATTTTACACCGGAAGCTTTAATGCGTGCGTTGGATGACAATCAGCGAGGTGTCGTGGTATATGTGGATGAAATTATGGGAATGTTTAATGCCGTGAATCAATATAGCAAAGGACAACTCATTGAGCAGCTATTGACAGCCTTTAGCGGAAAACCATTGGATATTTCAAGATGTAGCATCCCTGTACCTATTCATATAGAGCATCCTTTTATAAATATTGTCGGCACGATGCAAACGACACGTATGCACGAACTGATAGAGAAAGGATATAAAGACAATGGGCTGATAGACAGAATAATTTTTGTTTATCCATCGTCTCAGGAAATTTCAGATTGGGGGCTGGATGAAGAATCTTCCGTATCAACTTTTGGTAAATACTCATCAATGTGGGATTCTATTATAAATAAGGTAATTAGTTTGCCATTTATAGAGAATGAAGATGACAGAGCCATACATAATGTATTGGAATTTTCTTCGGAAGCCAAAGCCTATTTTACAAACTGGCGCAATAATGCAGTTCGGGCTGTTAATCAAATCCAAGATGATGGATTGGTGGATAGCAGAGTGATTAAAGCTCCCATGATTACGGCTCGTTTAGCTTTAGTCTTGCAAATCCTTCGTTGGGCTTGCGGTGAAGAACACAAGGATTTTGTGGATATTGACTCAACCAAATCTGCTATTGCATTGAGTGAATACTTTGAGAACTGTTATACCAACATTCAGAAATATATGTTGCGAGAGAGCGTTGAACCGCAAAAAAGAGAATTGCTTGATTGCCTTTCCGCAACTTTCACTACTGCCGATGCCATTCAAGCCGGAAAAGAAGTAGGATTGTCGGAAAGGTCGGTAATGTATTCTTTGGTTAGCCTTGCTACGAATAAGGTTATCAAGAAAGTAAAGCGAGGTGAATATGAGAAGCTGCAATAAACGACACCTTTTGCAGTTTGCAGTTGTTGCAGTTTGCACTTTGCGCTGACATAGGATTTCTGCAAAACTGCAATAAGTGCAAACTGCACGGACTGCAATAACAAAATGAAGAAGTATGGCTGAATATAGATTTTCTCTTCAAAAATATAAGCGTGGGTCAAAACTTTCATGCCCGAAGTGTGGAAAGAAACAATGTTTTGTCAAGTACATAGATAGCCAAGGAGAAATAACTTTTCCTGATTATGTAGGCAGATGTGACCATGAGCAATCTTGCCAATACCATTACACTCCATCGGATTATTTTCATGATAACCCAATGGTAGTGGATTACAACAAGGATAACTTCATTGAAGCCGATAAGCCTAAGCCCAATTTACTGCCTCCAACCTCTTTTGTTGACAATGAACTAATGAAACGTACTCTTACTAACTACGGTATGAATCCATTGTACATCTACCTGTCTAGGATGTTGGGTAAAGATGAGACTTCTCGGATATTCCAACTATATCATGTTGGCACATCAAAGAAGTGGGGCGGTTCTACTGTCTATTGGCAAATTGATTGGCAAGGTAATGTACGAACAGGGAAGATAATGTTGTATGATGCAGAAACAGGACATCGGACAAAAGAGCCAAGAAGTTATGTTAGTTGGGTACATACAGAACTGAATCTCCCAAACTACAATTTGAAGCAATGTTTGTTTGGCGAACATCTGTTATCTGAGAATCCGACCAAACCTGTTGCTATTGTGGAAAGCGAAAAATCCGCTTTGATAGCTACCCATTATATGCCGGAATTTATATGGTTGGCAACAGGTGGAATGCATGGATGCTTCAAGTCTGACGTGGTAAGTGTATTGAAAGGTCGGTCGGTTATGCTATGCCCGGATTTGGGTGCAAGAGAGGTTTGGCAAACCAAGATGGCTTTACTCACTTCCGTATGTTCTAAAGTTGTATTGAGTGATAGTTTGGAACAATGCGCCACAGACGAACAGCGCAAGAACGGACTTGATATTGCGGATTTCTTATTGACGACTGAAACACCTGCGATGATACTTCAAAAGATGATAAAGCGAAATCCAAACCTACAAACTTTGATTGACTGCTTGCATTTGGAACTGGTGGATTCCGGTTAGTGATGTGTTTTTGGAGAAGCCAAACTAAGGGGAAAGTAAAACTATTGATTATCCAAATGGATATAGGTGACAATAGCCACTCTTAAAGTTGACAGACAAATGGCATAGTTCGGACAAAGACAATGCTTGCATTAAGGTATGTAATGCCCCATTTTTAATGGGTATTCTATGCAAGAAGTACCACCGTCCGACAAAATGGTTTCACTCATTTGTCGTCTTGGAGGCTTCTTGCATTACTCGCAGGCTCGCAATGGATAGAACATTTTATTAATAAATTCCAGTTATAAACGCTTATGGATATACAACAAAACAATGGAAAACAGGGTGTTCGTACTCGTCATATAGACATTCGTCTGACTGAAAATGAGTATGAAATGATAGTAGAAAAAGCTGCCGAATGTGGACTGACACTTAGTAACTACGGACGAAAATTATTGCAAAATCACCATCCAAACAAACGACTTTCAGACGAGGAAGTACAAGGATTGAACTCTTTATCGGATGCACGAGCCGACCTTATCCGCATTCAGAATGTACTCAAAGGTAAACCTGATGAGATTAAAAAACGATATTTCCGAGATGAGAATTATATGCGTGCTTGGATAGAGGCAGTAAATAGGCTTATTGTCCGATGGGGACAAATACGAGACAGTATAAATCAAATTTGAAATTATGATAGCACAAGGAAAGGCAATTTCTCATGGAGCAAGAGCCATTGAGTATTCTATGGAAAAAGATAAAGCCCAGCTCGTTAAGGTGCATGACTTGCCAGAAAATATAGAACCTTTGGCTATGTGGTCACGGATGATGCAACACCAGCATCAATGTATGAAAGACAGATATAATCCGAAGCCCATAAAGCTGAACGCACTGCGCTTTGAAATATCTCCAGCCAAAGAAGAATCGGCAGGATGGACAATGACGGATTGGCAGAATTTGGCGGATGAGTTTATTGCAGTACTTGACGGCATTGACCGAAGATGTGGCAAACCAGATAGTCATCTTAAACCGACCAATATCAAAAATAGCCAGTATGTTGTTTCGTTACACACCGACAGCAAAAGTGGCATCCCTCACTTGCATATTGTAGCTAACCGCATAGACAATATGGACAAGACAAACGATGCGCATTATATTGGTGAACGTGCCGTTCATGCTGCCAACATCATCAATGAGAGACGTGGCTGGGTGCAATCCGTGCAACGTCGTGATGAGAATATTCAGCAAATCAGTGAAGACTGCATCGCAATATTGAAAGCTATGCCAGAATTTGATTGGGAAACTTATAGCCAAATGTTAAACGCTAAGGGGTACGATATTAAGTTGATAAAGGACGATAAGGAAGTGGTCAAAGGGTACGCTATACGAAAAGGGAACTCTATTTATAAATCCTCGATATTGGGTAAAAGTCGAAAATTGATGCCATCAAAAATTGAAGCGACTTGGGTGGGATTACATGCTTCTGATAAACAAACTGCAATTCAGTCAAAGGAAGTATGTACTCAAACGATGGCGCATAATAATAAAGAGGTGATGCCACAATCAAAGCCTTCTATTTACCACTATTCCATAACAGTGGATGGAGAACAACTCGAGGTTGATATACCAGATATGGTTAAGTCTGTCTTTGACGAAGAGTTTGGAAGCCTTGATGAAGAAGTCAAACAGACCAATTTATTCAAAGTTGCCGCCTTACTATTTGCCGGATATTTGGATGCTGCTACTTCTATGGCGGCTTCAAGCGGAGGTGGTGGCAGTCCCGGTAGCGGATGGGGTAAAGATAAGGACGATGATGAGCGTAACTGGGCTGTTCGTTGTGCAAAAATGGCAAAATGGCTCTGCAAACCGATTAAACGTAGCAGGGGTAGATAGTATTTCATTTATAATCACATATAACCATGCGTAAAAGTAAATATGACCAATCTTCTTTGCCTGTGCAGGATAGCAAGAGCATAGATAGTGATGATAACATTAGCAAAATTGAAAATCGTGTTGATTTTGAAACCGAGCTTGTAAATCTCACGAATCAGATTAAGGACATCAAAGATGTTATCCAAGAATTGAAACAGATAAAAGCATTTGTAGATGCTTCAGTGTTAACTTTTGAAGAATCAGCACAGGTTCTTAATACTGCAGTGAAAACATCCGACAATATCCCTGATACTATTAGCCGTGCAATTATTCAGGCAGAGAATACTGTTATAAATGTCAAACTTAGCGATGAAGACAAGTCTATTCTTACAGAATATCGCAATAAATTGATTGAAGAAGAAAAATCTTTATTTGAGAAGCAGATAACAGAATTGAAGTCACTTCATACGAATCACTGGAAAGAAGTCCATAAATGTGTGAAATCTGAAACTTCGTTTTCTCTTAATGGCAAAATAGCCAAATGTGCCGTTGTCGGATTCTGGATATTGTATGCGTATTTCTGTTTGACATTGGGAGGATTGATAATCTATATGAAGTTCTTTTAAGGAATTGGAAGGATGGATTGACCAACCTTCCAAATACATCACCATGTTATGACCTTATCAACAATCTCTTGTTGTTCGGCACTGCTACGCCTCAAATAAATACGAGTTGTTTCAATACTTTCATGTCCCATCAGGTCAGCAAGTAGAGAAATATCGTTGAACTTCTCCAAGAAATTTTTAGCAAAGCGATGACGGAATGAATGGGGGTAAACCACTTTCTCATTCAATCCGTATTTGGCTGCGTAGTTTTTCAACTGTTGCGCAATCCCTCTTGTAGTGATACGCTCACCAAAGCGATTAAGAAAAAGATAGCCAGTTATACGGTTGGCTTTACCAAGCCATTCTGTGGCTTCCTTGCGTAAAGTTTTAGGAATATAGATACGGCGTATTTTGCCACCTTTGGTGTAGATGTCAAAATAACCCATCTGCACGTGTTCCACCTTCATTTGGATTAGTTCACTGACTCGTGCACCTGTGGCAGCGAGGAAACGAACTACGAAATACCATTCTTGGTTTTCTTCCTTTTTTAGTTTGTTTTTTAGAAAAGCGTAGTCGGCATTGCTGATTACATTTTCCAAATAACTGCGCTGTTGCACCTTGACGGATTTTAATCTCAAACGAGATTTTCCCACGCTGTCAAGATACTTGTTCATTGCCTGAATACGAAGATTCACAGTCTTAGGCTTGAATTTCTCAATAAGATAGGTTTTATACACAAGCAAATTACGCTTGTTCAGTTCCTTGTGTCGGGAATAATACTCTTTTACGGCGTAGAGATAAGCCGCAATCGTGTTCTCCGCCATATTTCCTTGACGAAGATACGTTTCAAAAATTTCAATGTTCATGTCTGATACATTATTAGTTAAACAATTCGTTATCATAATAATGTATGGTATTACCAAATTCATTGAGTTCCTATTATGGGAAGATTATCGCCATCGCATAACATATAAAGCGATGCATACACTATCTCAAAAATTAAATAAGCTTCTATCAGACAGAGCAGAACTTGAGCTTTCTTTAGCACGAAGTTTACAGAAATCCATCCTACAAGAAGCAATACAAGGTAAACTTGTACCTCAGATTCCAGAGGAAGGCACAGCGAAAGAACTGCTTGAACAGATACGGCAGGAGAAACATAATCTCGCTAAAGAGGGTAAGCTAAAAAAGTCCGCCCTGTCAGATTCCATTATCTTCAAAGGTGACGATAACAAGTATTGGGAGAAGAATAGTAAAATCGAAAAAGATATTACTGACGAGATTCCATTTGAAAT
>CANQSM010000038.1 GCA_947626525.1 uncultured Phocaeicola sp.
GAGGTGTACAGCCCCACCCCCATCATCAACAGCATCCTGAAATAAAGGAGTACCGTATTCTTCGCTATGCGCCGGTTCGAAATGGTTTCCACCTGTTTGTGCAAAGTTTACCGCAACGGGCCGCCCAACGTGTTCCATTTGACCAGACGGTCAAAGAGGAATACGCCGTCCCACGGCATTTCAAAATTCAGCATACGGCCGATTTGCGGGCATCGTGCCACGCCTGCCGCGGTCGCCTCGTCGGCAAAAGCGACGGCTTTCTCTTCGGGTGCGGCAATGCCGATTGTCTGGATATACTCTTCGATATGTTGCAGGGCATCATTCATATGCCTTACCGGATGCACCATAAGCGTTCGGGAATAAACCGGCTTGTTCAGTTCGTTGTCATCCGAGTAAAGAATCGTCCACGACATCGTGTCGCTGCCCCAGACCTTTCCTTTGAAATCATAGACGCCCCGCGCCGAATGAATCGCCGAGATTTGTTCCGGAGAGACCGTCGGCTTGGGTATCTGCAGTTCTGTTTTCGGAAATGCATCCGCCAGAATCTCACAGAAACGTTCCGGAGACACCTCACCGCCCTTTTCGATATACAGGTTATGAGGAGAGGCGCATCCGGCCTGGTCGAATACACTTGCATCGACCGATACTTTCCGGGCGAGTTTTTTAGCGTCCTGTTCCGATGAAAGCGCCTCCCTGGCAATGACGGCATACGAGAGTTTCGGGCCGAATATGACCGTCTCGCAGTCGATTGCCGACGGGTAGCCCGCAACCGTCTCGACAGCCTCCTTGCCTCCCCATGCGATGCGCACCTTTGCCGACATCGACATCGTTTCGCCCAATTCAGCCGCATGACGGGAAAAATATACCACGCCGACTGTCCTTACAAGGTCATCGCCCTTTATGGTGCAGCCGGCTTCCGTCGTGTATTCAATGCCCTCGAACGCGGACATCAGCATGGCAAACACCCCGCCGTCCTTGGCGGCGACTTTAATGAGGTTCGTATTCTTGGCAAGGATACACTGCACGAGCGCGAACATGCCGAGAATCTGCACATTCCCCGCCATCCAATGACAGGCGAGACCCCGCGGATTGGCCCTCAGGAAATGTCTGTCACTGTCGGCAAAAGGAAGAAAATGGTCGGCATAGAGGATATTTCCCCGAAGCCCCTCCCTGGCAATCTGCAGCAGATGCCGTTCCTCGCACCATCGGGACAGGAAGAGCAGGCCCTTGTCTTTCAGGAATTGGAACTTAGGGTCGGACAGCCATCTCTTGGCGGCCTGACCGACGATGCCTATCAACGCCTCTATCGGCTGCCGGCGCAGCCATTCGCCTTGCGCGTTCAACTGGTCGATGAGTGATTGCAGTTCCTGTCTTGAACCGGCTCCATCGACCTTTCCCTTGAAATATTGGATTTCCAGTTTTTTGTCTTCAACGACACTTTCTGCTTTGGGGGCGTTGAATGCAAGCTTGGACGAAAGGATATCCCCGCAGCCCCTTACTTCGGCCTTTTTCAGGCGGCCGACGATGCGGAACCGCTGCCCCGGGCGTCCATACGGGCAAGGGGACTCTTCCAGAATACCGATGTCATCGGTCAATACGGCATTCCCCGGATAGGAGTGCGGTACGGGGGTAACAAATTCCAGCAGGCCCTCTTTCCCTGACGGAAGTATTTTTCGGGTCACGGTGTCCCGTGCCAATACTTTCACATACGACGAGGCGTGCTTGTACCCGCACGGGCAGTCCGGATAATTCAGCCCCATCTGCTCCGTAAATCCGTATATGTCGATTACGTCGGTCGGACTGATTCCGAAACAGGAGGCAAGCTGCCCATTGAAAAGCTCCTTGTCGATTTTCTCGGATTCGAGTTTCTTCCAGCCTCCGATATGGATAATTCTGGAGCCTTGCGGAAGCCGGATGTTCTCTCCCGATTCCAATATCGACTTCAGGACATGCTGGTACAGGATATACGTGAATCCGAAAACGACGACCGGTTGCTCCGGCGGCAATGCCGCGAGAAAATTCCGGATGCCGTTTACATCGAAATAAAAAATGCCCTGCCCGTCGGCACGGAGGAAATAACCGGCCTTACTTGCAAACTTCAAATATCCCGTAACGGCGGCGAACCGTGCACCGAGCAGTTTCCGCGAGGCGGAAAGCGGGTCGATATCCATTATCAGAAAAGGTTTCCGCTCCTTCCCGATAAATTCTCCGATGACTTTTACCATCGCCTTGCCCTGACGCCTGCTCGTCGTCTTGTCCAATACCACCGTGCTCGGCACGCCCGAAGTCGCTGAGGATTGCAGCGTCAGCGTCAAGTCTTCTTGGGGGACTGACGACAATTGAAAGCCCAGCTCCTTGAACACGCTCACCGAGACCGGAGGGACATCTTCCATGGCAAACGGATGATGCGGGTCGAAGCCTTTCCGGTCACAGAACCTGCGGTACATTCCGTTATGCCCGTAGTGGTATGCAAGCTCTTCCCGCAGGGCCTCCATAAAAAGGGCTTCCGTTTCTGCGCTCCCGTCATAGGGAGCCGTTTCGAGTAAAGTTTCCGTTTTCATTTTAATGACAGTCTTTGCAGTTTTCCCGACGATGTCCTGGGCAGACGGCCTATGACTTCGTAATACACGGGGATTTTATAGGTTTCTATTTTATCGGGCAAGGATTTCTTCACCTCCTCGAAGTCCACCTCACGCGAACATACGCAGAATGCCTTGACGACCTCGCCCAGCACGGCATCGGCCACGCCCACGCAGGCAGACTCCTCGATGCCCGGCATGGTATTGAGGGCTTCTTCCACCTCTATCGGGCTTACTTTCTTCCCTCCGACATTGATGATTTCCTTTTTGCGGCTGACGAGATGAAGATACCCTTCCCGGTCGAGATGCCCCCAGTCGCCGGTCTTGAAAAACTCCCCATTGAAATCTTGGCGGAACTCCTCCTCCGGCAATCCCCAGTAGCCGGAACATACATGGTTCCCCCTTACACAGATTTCGCCATCCTCATCATACCCGGTTCTTTCACCGGCTTCATTGAAAACGGCGATTTCGGTATTCGGCGACGGCCGGCCGGCAGTCATCAGATGCCCCGCCTCGTCGTGAAAACTGACGAAGGCACTGCGCGACGCCTCCGTCAGCCCGTAGTGCATGCAGATACGAGTATCGGGTAACAAGCGCATTAACATCTCTTTTTCTTCCAAGGGCATGAACGCGCTGCCTATTTCAATATATTTCAGCTGGCCGGCATAGCTGCCGATGCGCTCCCCGCTCATCTTCCGCAGATAGGCCCAGCTGGCCGGAACCATCCCGAAGCCGGTCGCCTTGCACCGTTCCATCTCGCCGAAGAATCTCTTCATGCTGGCAAAACTCCCCAGCAATACCAAAGTCGCCCCTTCCACCATGACGCACCGCATACGCCCCAACCCGAAAGAGTGGCTGACGGGCAGCGCCAGCAACTCTACATCGTCAGAAGAGTTTCCGATGAACGCATTGATGTTCTCCGCCGCCGCCAGCAGGTTGGAGTACGACAGGACCACCCCTTTGGGCAATCCCGTCGTTCCGGTTGTAAACAGAATGTCGGCATGGTCCGTACTCTCCGGAAAAACGGTATCGAAACGTTCCTCCGAATGAATTTCCGAAAAGGCCTTTACCTCATGGCTTCCGCCATGTCGCAGCTCCCCGACTATCAGCGACGGCTCTGCACAACCGACAATCCTTTGCAGGCGGACGGCGTTGGTCTCGGGGTCTACCGGCACGCATATCATGCCCGCAAGGTGCGCACCGAAATAGGTGTAGATGAACTCTACGCTCTTGCTTGCCGATAGGACGACCCTGTCGCCTTTCTTCAATCCGCAACCGCGGAAATACGAGGACGCTTCTTCCATCCTCTGCCACAATTGCGCATAAGAAACCTCCGCCGTCCCCGCTATAATGGCGGTTTTCTCGGGGGAGACCTGTGAATGCCGAAAAATAAACTCCTCGATAGTCATCTCTTGTTTCTTATTGCAATTTCGCCTCGACCGCCTTCACGATGTCCCGCACGTCCTCAAGCTCTATTATTTCTTCCGGATCAAGTTCTATATCAAACTCGTCTTGTATATTCTGCAATAGGTTCATGTGTCCCAGAGAGTCCCATGCCGGGAAATCCCCGATGCTGGAGTTGTCATTGATTTCGGAGGCACCGACCTCCAAGGTGTCTGCAATAATCCCGATGATTTTTTCTTTTACATTGTCCATATCTTGATGATTTTATGATTTGATAATTTTTACTCACATGGAACCGTCCACCCGAATGACTTGCCCATTGATGAAGGACGCACGCTCAGAGGCCAGGAACAATGCCGTCCCGGCTATTTCCTCAGGCGTCGCCAGCCGGTGCAACGCAGAGGCCTGCCGCATGCTCTCTTTCGCCTTTTCACCCATACTGTCCGCAAAACCGGTCGATGTCAGCCCGGGTGCCACGGCATTACAACGGATGCCCATGGCCGCCAACTCCTTCGAAACGACTTTTGTCAGCATAATGACCGCCGCCTTGGAGGCTCCGTACACGGAGTTCCCAATCCCGCCGTCCATCCCGGCTACGGAAGCCATGTTCACGATGGAGGCGGGCCGCCCTTTAGACAAAAGACCTTGCAGTCCCTGTATCATCATCAATGGGGCGATATAATTCACCTGCAGTATCCGGTGGATATCTTCCGCCTTGACGAACGGCAGCAGGGACAGATGCGGGATACCCGCATTGTTGACCAAACAGTTTATCGGCCTTTTCAGCCCCTTGATGGCTTTGATGCCCCGCTTAACGGCGGATTCATCGGACAGGTCGAAATATAAGGGGAGTACCTCTACCTCGTTCCGTTCGGCGATGCGCCGGAATGTGCGGCTCGTCTCTTCCGTCTCCTTCCGGCAACAGGCGATGATATTTGCTCCCGCCGCGGCAAACTGCTCCGCTATCGCCAAACCTATTCCCTTGTTGCAGCCCGTTATGACCGCAGCCTTGCCTGACAATAAAGTCTCCATAACTATGCAAATTACATTTTCCAATAAATATTGTGGCCGGTTATCCGCGCCGGCTCCGAGGATACTACGCATCGGGCAGGGAAAGACCTGCTTACGTGGGTACCGGCACCGATTATGGTACCGTCCCCTATCTTTACGCCGCCCATAACGGTGCACCCCGAACATAGCCAGACATGTTCGCCGATGATTACCGGCCGGCTGTCTTGGTATCCGTTGACGGAGATTGTGTGCCCCCCGTTATTGTCGCGGATAGTGACATCCCTGCCGATGGCGACTTCTGCCCCTATGACTATTTTCGATTGGCATATGATGGTCGTTCCCATATTGGTCCGGGGACCGCCTTTGGATACCAGCACCGCATGTTTGAATATCTCGATATCACTTCCATATCCGAATCCATATGGACCATAGGTAATCAATCGGGCGCCGGCAAGCATCCTGATGCGGGTTTCGAGTTTCGATTTCTTAAAAACAGACGCTCCGAATACCAAGGGACCGCCAAGTTCCACTTTTGCCTTCCTGTCTATTTCGAACAGGCAATGCGGAGTGACATATACCACTTTCTCCTTGCTGAAATCTACCGAACGGCGAATGGCAGGATGAAAGAAATTCAAATAGAAGAACTGGGACAACGCCCTGGGGTGACAGCGTGTATAGGACACGACCCGGCCTAAAATCCTTAAATAATTCCTTCCCCGTTTAAGGAACCGCCTGATCCTGCCCTCCGGATTCCGCGCGCACGTAGCCGCCAATTCGTCCACCACAGCCCGAAAATCTTCCTGCCGTATCCGGTTGAAAAACACCGACCGGTCTATGCGCGAATGGGGCAAGGACCGGAGCAACGCGGGATTCCCTCGCAGCACACTATCCAAAGACACTTCTTCCGTCACCAGTTTCCTGGTTATTGAATTGAAAAATGATCCCCCTTTTGGGGAATTCAACAACACAACCGATGTCCCGGTATCGTCATCGAGATTGCTCCTCGTTCCCCGAGTCCAATAGTCTCCAATCGTTATATCTCCGTAGCGGGGGAAGGTCTTGAACCTGCATTCATAGCAAGATGGCCGTGAGACGCAATTCAGTCTCATGGAGGCTTTCATGAAAATGTCATTGTCTATCGTACCGTAATAGGTGCTGCCATTTTCGAACACCACTTTGTGTGTAAGCCTTTTCCAACCGAGTTCCTTATTCTTGGCCTTGATGTACACGACCTTGGAACCGTACTCCTTTTCGAGCGTGTCCAGATATTTCCTGTAGGCAAGAGGTGAATTGATATATCGGCAAATCAGATCTACCAATATTAAATTTTCCGTCTCTCCGTGCAAAAACGACCGTAACGCGGCAACCTGGCATGGCAAGCCGCAAAACAAAACTTGCTTGCCTTCTTTCAGTAAGGTGCGTATTTCCCTATACATTCCAGACGAATCGCTTTGAAGATATTTGGAGCTTCTCAATCTCGGCAAATCTTCCCTGTCGCGTGAAACAGCCCATTGAACACCCCAATCTTTCGTATATTCACATGCAACGACATATCCTCCGTCTTTGTACGTCCGATCAGCCAATGCGGAAAATACGCCCCCTGAGGTACTGTCAAACCGTACCTCCAAATTTTTATTGACCGCGGCGATACTTGGGGGGTGTTTAAATTCAGACTTTTTGATACTGTCTATATTCTTTATCGGACACGTTTTCTCGCACAATCCGCAGTCGACGCACTTGTCCCTGTCGACTTTCGGGTACCAAAAGCCATCGATGTCCGTCTCGAATGTGATGGCATCTTTGGGGCAGATGTCCCCGCAAGCATTACAGCCGCAGCAATCGACCTTATTCGTTATATTTATCATGGTTTATAATATGTCATACAACCGTTGGCACAGGAACAAGGTCATCATAATCCCATTCCCGTCCATCAAAAGCCTGATTGTTGTTGAAATATAATTACGGACATCGAAGCCTGCATTCCTGCAGGTTTCAATGAGAGTGAATAATCTTATGATTTGGGGGTGTAGTCAAGTGTAACAGACTAATATTTCAGCGCCTAAAACGGTATTGAGTGCTTAAAAATTACAGCAGCGAAAGTACGCTTTTTATAAAAGAATCATTCTTCAATAAACAATCCGGCATATTTGCCATTTTCTATATCCGCCATAATGCGGATTGTACATGCTATAAGTTCGGGTAGATGCGTTTTTATAATCTTGAATATTTGCTGAGGGTCAACATTCCCATATTCATGAGAAATAATATTACGGCAACCGAATACTCCTCTCCAATATATCTCAGGATAGTTACAAAACAATTGTTTTGAGGTCCAGTCATCTATTCTCTTTGCCGTCTCGCCAATCACCTGAACCAACATACAAGCCGCATCAAACTTTTCCATCCGACGGGGAGATGTAAGAAAATCATCAGCGGTCCGGATGCTTTCATTACGTTCAATGACCAGCTTTGACTTCTCAATCATCAATGACAGATATTCAAGAACAATATGTCTAGATATAGATTGCATCCCTTTGTATGTTTTCTTTCAAGGAGTCACGTAATGTATTTCGAAAATTAACTATATCAATGTTCAGAGGTATTCGTCTCTCCAGCTCTTCTTTAATTTTCTCCACAATGAAGAAATCCGGTTCATCCAAAGTGACCACTATGTCCAAATCACTTTTCTCGTTTTGTTGCCCACGGGCAAAAGAACCGAATATGCCCAATGCGCGTATCCCGTACTTATGAGCAGAAGTTTTCTTGAAACGCTTCAGAATATGGATTATTTCGGCTTTGCTTTGCATTATGATTGAATCGTTGGCTGATTATACGTTGCAAATATAACCATTTTACTCTAAAGGCCAAATAGTCACAGAAGAATTCCCCTTTTCAGGCAAGTTAACTTCAAGTGCCGATGAAGTTAGCTGCATTTGCCGATGCACATAGCTGCATTTGCCAACGCAGATAGCTGCATTGCCACTTGCAGCTATCTGCGTAAAAAGTCCGGTATCCGTCCCTCAAAAATCAATCCATTCTCAATTCTACCAGAGTCTGCAAGTCATTTAAAATCTCCTTCTGTTTGGAGGTTGCCTTTTCCAACAACCAGGAAGCGGTTATCCGGCAAGCCTGCCTGTACAAATCTTTGTCTCCGGTACAGCCATACAGATAGGTAAGCGCATGGGCACGTTTTATATCAGAAGGAAGGCCGGACAAAGAGCGGCGGCACCATTGCGAATGCACCGCACAGGCGTCTTCCTCGCCCAACGCCCTGTGAGCCATGAGCAATATCACATGGAGGGAATTTTCCGTATATAATGTATCAGCCTGCATGTTCGCCATCCGACGGATGAAACTTCGCAGTTTCATTTCATCCCGCTCGGGCATACGCTCTCCGCGCAGAACCGTAAAAAGGGCTTTGCGGGCCGCATTGAAAAAGGCTTTCAAGTCATTGTAGAGATGGCGGGTATCGGAACTGTACGACAAGATTTCAATTAAATCCGGAGCAATACTGCACGTAGAAACGGACATCACACCCGGAATCTCTATCAGCACGCGATCGCCACGCTTGCCCTGCGTACAAAGCAATATGCCTTCCACCCCGTTGAACTCGCCTCCGATAATACGTACCCGATCCCCCTTCACCCAATCGACCTCACCCGGAGCATAATAACGTATATCTTTCTCGTAGTACCGGGCTACCTGCATGAAATCACGCATTTGCCTGTCGGGGACAGTGGTGTATTTGCGCCGGCCGTTCCCAACAAACGAACGGTGAAATTTCAGATAGGCAGCGGATTGCTTGTACACATAAATCTCACTCAGAGAGGCACGAATAAACACATAATTAGGTATAAGCGGGCATTTTCTACGTTTCCTGTTCTCTTCCGGCCCTTTCAGGTCGAAATACATAGGTATGAAATATTCCAGCTTTTTCCTTTTGTTCTTCTCTCTTTCAAGATTTTCCGCTTCCAGATCTTTCTTTGCCACTTTCTCTTTCTTAAAAGCGATCATCACGTACCATTGGACGAAGTTCAAATCTGTCGCTTCAGGAACGGTCTGCATAGATAGTTACCATAATGTGGTTTTATAGGATTCTATTTTCCGACAGCATACAACCGAGGGACTTCAAAGTATTGAAAACACTTTGATTATCAATCTATTATATTTTAACAAACGGGGACTTATGAAAAATCAGGAAAATTCCAAATATGCGATATACGGATATGGAAAGCCCGCCGTTGCGCTCGCAAAAGTACGCAATTTAATATCAATTTTACCCCCCCCCCCGTTAAAAAACGCTAACAGGCTATCCGCAAGGTATTTATAAAGCAATTGATTGGGAATGTCTCACCCAAGGACGGCTTCCGCACAGGCATATCCTTCTTCGTACAAATCGTTCAATTTCCGGATATCTTTTTCCATGCGTCCCACCACAACGGGCCTCTGAGGACGAATGACGATAATTCTTCCTTCTTCTTCCAGACGGTCGACCAAATAGTCCAACACCCCGCACGTAAAGACTCCCCTCATCCCTCCGCCTTCCAGTACCAACCCCGTTTGATCGTCTATGGTCATATTTATTTTTTGTAAAGATGTAGCAAAGATATTAGTTTTATTGATATTAATCACTATTTTTGCACAAAAGAACCATTCATAAACAAAAGACAAGAAGCTATGTTCAACGCTGATTATAAAAGGCGCCGCGAAAATTTGCGCAGGAAAGTAGGCAACGGGCTCATCATCCTGCCGGGGAACAACGAAGCCCCCTGCAACTATCCCGACAACACTTACAAGTTCCGTCAGGACAGTACATTCCTTTATTTCTTCGGAATAAACCAACCGGGAGTGGCCGGAGCCATCGATGCAGAGAGTGGAGAAGAGTATCTCTTCGGAGATGACGTCACAATGGGCGATATCATCTGGATGGGGCCACAACCCGGCATGAAAGAGCTTGCCACAGAGACGGGTGTCGCCAACAGCGCCCCCAGTGCAGGACTGAAAGAACTGGTAGAGAAAGCCCAACGCCAAAACCGGACCATCCATTTCCTTCCCCCTTATCGCCATGACACCATGCTCTATCTGGAGGAACTGCTCGGCATCCGCGCGGCCCGGCTGAAAGCGAACTGCTCGTTGGCATTGATTAAGGCGGTGGTAGACCTGCGATCGGTAAAAGAGGCTTGTGAAATCGAGGAAATAGAAAGAGCCTGCGACATAGGATACCAAATGCATACGACCGCCATGCGCCTTTGCAAACCGGGAGTAAAGGAGCAATACATATCGGGAGTACTCGACGGCATTGCCTCCTCCTACGGATGCATGACCTCTTTCCCAACGATATTGTCTCAAAACGGAGAGACACTGCACAACCATTATCATGGCAATCTCCTGGAAGCCGGACGCCTGATGCTGACCGACGCCGGAGCTGAGACCAACCATAATTATTGTTCCGATTTCACACGTACGATACCTGTCGGCGGCAAATTCAGCAACCGTCAGAAAGAGGTGTACAATATCGTGGTGGCCTGTCATGACCGTGCCATCGATTTCGCCCGTCCGGGAACGACATGGAAAGAAGTGCACCTGAACGTATGCAAAGTGCTGGCACAGGGACTGAAAGACTTGGGACTGATGAAAGGAAATGTAGAAGATGCCGTGGCGGCCGGAGCGCACGCCCTGTTTATGCCACACGGACTGGGACACATGATGGGCCTTGACGTACACGACATGGAGAATCTGGGCCAGATTTATGTAGGATACGATGAGGAGACACGTCCGTCAGACCAGTTCGGACTGGCCTCGTTGCGTATGGGACGACGCCTGCAGGAAGGGTTCGTCATTACCGACGAGCCGGGCTGTTACTTCATCCCGGCCCTGATAGACAAATGGAGAGCGGAAAAGCTGCACACCGATTTCCTGAACTACGATGTCATAGACACTTACAAAGGATTCGGCGGCATCCGTCTGGAAGATGATATTCTGATTACCAAAGAGGGCTCACGCTTCCTGGGACAAAAACGCATTCCGCTTACAGCAGAGGAAGTGGAAACAATCATGAATGAATAAACAAACAGTATAACTAACCACAAAACCAGAAACATGAAAAGAAATCTACTTATCGCGGCGTTCGGCCTCTTCTGTCTGAGCGCCGTTGCACAAGACAAGAAAGAAGAGAACAAAAAAGAGGAAGGATTCGTCTTCACAACCGTAAAGGAAAATCCGATTACCTCCGTCAAGAACCAGAGCCGTGCCGGCACATGCTGGTGCTACTCCACAATGAGTTTCCTGGAAGCGGAATTGCTCCGCATGGGAAAAGGAGAATACGATTTCTCAGAAATGTATACCGTATATAATACGTATATGGACCGCGCGGAAGCTTCCATTCGTACCCACGGAGATGTGTCTTTCGCACAGGGAGGCTCTTTCTATGATGTATTATACGGAATGAAAAAATACGGACTGATTCCGGAAACCGAAATGCGTCCGGGAGCGATGTACGGAGACACGCTCTCCAACCATACCGAACTTTCGGCCGTAACGGACGCATACGTAGCGGCCCTCGCCAAGGGGCAATTAAAGAAACTCCAAATGACTCCGCAACACACTCCGGTATGGAAAAACGGACTAAAAGGCATTTACGACGCTTACCTGGGAAAATGCCCTGAAACTTTCCAATACCAAGGAAAAGAGTATACTCCGGAATCATTCTACAAATCAACCGGTCTGAACGCGGACGATTATGTTTCCTTGACTTCGTTCACCCATCATCCGTTCTACGAGAAATTCGTCCTCGAATTGCAGGACAACTGGCGTTGGAGCGCTTCATACAACTTGCCTATCGACGAGTTAATGGAAGTTTTCGACTATGCGATCCATAACGGATACACCATCGCATGGGGAGCGGATGTCAGCGAAGAAGGCTTTACCCGCAACGGCATCGCCGTGCTGCCTGATACGAAGAAAGTACAGGAACTGAGCGGATCGGACATGGCACACTGGCTGAAAATGAGCCAGACCCAAATGAACCTGACAAACAAGCCTCAGCCCCAGAAATGGTGCACGCAGGAAGAACGCCAGGAAGCGTATGACAACTGGGAGACCACCGATGACCACGGTATGCACATCTACGGCATAGCCAAGGATCAGGAAGGCAACGAATATTACATGGTAAAGAACTCCTGGGGAGAAACAGGCAAATACAAAGGCATCTGGTACGCCTCCAAAGCTTTCGTACGCTATAAAACGATGAATATCGTGGTAAACAAGCGCTCTATCCCTAAAGAAATCGCCAAAAAACTGGGCATCAAATAAAAAAGGTTCCCCTTTCATAAAAAAGCGCTGTTTCTGTTAAAATCATGCGGAAACAGCGCTTTTTCTATTTCTTTTTTCTAACTTTACAGATTGAAACCGCTTATCACGGCATCTTGCATGCCCAAGCGGCTATCATACAATGTCATACCTCACTATCCCGTTACGAACCCGAACCATCGGGAAAGGAAGAGGCAGGACATTCCGGGAACGAAAAAGAAAAAAAGAATATATAAAATGAACTACAAATGGAATTATCAACCTCCTACACACGAACAGACAGAGACGGCTAAGGAGCTGTCAAAAGAGCTTGGAATCAGTCCAATACTCTGTAAGTTATTGCTGGAACGAGGAATCGACTCCGCCACGGAAGCCAAACGATTTTTCCGTCCCCAACTGCACGAGCTGCATGATCCGTTTCTAATGAACGATATGGACATAGCCGTGGACAGGCTCAACGCAGCCATGGGAAAGAAAGAGCGGATATTGGTGTATGGCGACTATGATGTGGACGGTACGAGCGCCGTCGCGTTAGTGTATAAGTTTTTACAACAGTTTTATTCGAACATTGACTATTATATTCCCGACCGGTACAACGAGGGATACGGTGTCTCGATAAAAGGGATAGACTACGCCTATGAAACAGGTGTAAAGCTCATCATTGTGCTGGACTGCGGAATCAAGGCTGTGGAAGAAATTACCTATGCCAAGGAGAAGGGAATAGATTTCATCATCTGCGACCATCACGTGCCGGATGAGGTGTTGCCGCCCGCCGTCGCGATTCTGAATGCCAAACGGGAAGACTCCACTTATCCTTATCCCCATCTGTCGGGATGCGGCGTAGGTTTCAAGTTCATGCAGGCATTCGCCCAAAGCAACGGAATAGAGTTCAGCCAGCTCACTCCCCTACTCGATCTGGTTGCCGTGAGCATCGCTTCGGACATCGTACCCATCATGGGGGAAAACCGGGTGCTGACGTATCATGGACTCAAACAACTCAACTCCAACCCCAGCGTGGGACTTAAAGCGATCATCGACGTGTGCGGCCTGGCAGACAAAGAAATCACCGTGAGTGACATTGTCTTCAAGATCGGGCCCCGAATCAACGCGTCCGGAAGAATCCAAAACGGAAAAGAGGCCGTTGATTTGCTCATCGAGAAAGATTTCCCTATAGCACTCGAGAAAAGCAACCAGATAAACCAATACAACGAGACCCGCAAGGATCTCGACAAAAGCATGACCGAAGAGGCGAACCGCATTGTAGACCAACTGGAAGGACTGGCGGACAGACGTTCCATCGTACTGTTCAATGAGGACTGGCACAAAGGAGTAATAGGCATTGTGGCTTCCCGCCTCACTGAAATCTATTACCGCCCGGCGGTAGTGCTGACCCGTACCCAGGACATGGCCACGGGTTCCGCCCGGTCCGTTTCCGGTTTTGATGTCTACAAAGCCATCGAACATTGCCGGGATTTGCTGGAAAATTTCGGAGGACACACCTATGCGGCCGGACTGTCCATGAAAGTGGAGAATGTATCCGAATTTACACGGCGCTTCGAGGAATTCGTATCCGAACATATCCTTCCGGAACAGACAAGCGCCATCATGAACATCGATGCCATACTCGATTTCCGGGATATTACTCCCAAGTTCTTTGCCGATTTGAAAAAGTTCAACCCTTTCGGCCCGGATAACCATAAGCCGGTGTTCTGTACGTATCATGTATATGATTACGGAACCAGCAAAGTAGTAGGCCGGGAACAGGAACACATCAAACTGGAACTGGTGGACAACAAATCGAACAATGTCATGAACGGCATTGCGTTCGGGCAAAGCTCGCAAGCAAGGTACATCAAGACCAAACGTTCTTTCGATATCTGTTACACGATCGAAGAGAATACCCATAAACGGGGAGAAGCACAATTGCAGATTGAGGATATCAAGCCAAGCGAATAAACCGGAATCCGTATGGCCATTTATCATGACATACTCAAACAATATTGGGGATACGATACTTTCCGTGGAATTCAGGAAGACATCATCAACAGCATAGGACAGGGGAAAGACACATTAGGGCTTATGCCTACCGGGGGCGGAAAGTCCATCGCTTTTCAGGTGCCGGCCCTCTCGAAAGAGGGATTGTGTCTGGTCATCACTCCCCTGATTGCCCTGATGAAAGACCAGGTGGCCAACCTCCGCTCACGCGGAATCAAGGCAACCGCTGTCTATTCGGGCATGACAAGGGAAGAAATCATCGTGGCTTTGGAGAACTGTATCTTCGGCGACTACAAGTTTCTCTACATATCACCGGAAAGACTGGCAACGGAAATCTTCCGGATAAAGCTGCGCGGAATGCATGTCAGCATGATTGCCGTGGATGAATCGCACTGCATCTCGCAATGGGGATATGACTTCCGCCCGGCCTATCTGAACATAGCTCAAATACGCCAACTGTTACCCGGTATTCCCGTACTGGCTCTGACAGCCACCGCGACTCCGGATGTAGTGAAGGACATCCAGCGGCGGCTGGAGTTCAAGGAAGAGAATGTTTTCCGAATGAGTTTCGAACGGAAAAACCTTTCCTATGTAGTACGCCGTACCGAGAACAAAGAAGAGGAACTCATCCATATCCTAAACAGCATGCCGGGATCGGCCATCGTCTATACGCGCAGCCGGAAAGCCACCAAAGAAATCGCTTCCCTCCTCCTGCGCCATGATATCGGTGCGGAAAATTACCATGCCGGACTCAGTAACGCCGAAAAAGACGCGCGACAAAAGAACTGGCAAAACGGGACCTCACGCGTCATGGTAGCAACCAACGCATTCGGCATGGGAATAGACAAACCTGACGTAAGACTGGTAATCCACATGGATATGCCAGATTCTCCGGAGGCTTACTTCCAGGAAGCAGGACGGGCCGGACGGGACGGACAGACAGCCTACGCCGTACTGTTATTCTCTCCCAGAGACAAGACCCTGCTGGCAAGGCGCATTCCCGAGACTTTTCCCGACAAGGAATTCATCCGGCAAATCTACGAGCATCTGAATTACTATTATCAAATGGCAATGGGAGACGGAGAAGGTTGCACCTACGAATTCAACCTGGACGAATTCTGCCACCGTTTCAAGCATTTTCCCGTACAGACCGACAGTGCCCTACGTATCCTCTCCCGTTCGGGATACATCGAATATACGGACGAACAAGAGAATTCGTCACGGATCATGTTCACCTTACGCCGCGAGGAGCTATACCGGATAAAAGAGCAAAGCAAAGAGACAGAGTCGGTCATACAGGCTGTGCTGCGATGTTACGGAGGTGTCTTCAGCGATTATGTCTACATGGAAGAAACACTGCTGGCACGACAGACCGGGCTCACTCCCCAACAAGTCTACGAATGTCTGAAGAATCTGACGCAAAATCGGATTCTGCACTATATTCCCCGAAAAAGAACACCCTACATTACCTATACACAAAAGCGAATCGACTGCGAAAAGCTGGTGATTCCCCCTTCTGTATATGAGGAAAGGAAAAAAAGCTATGAAACCCGTATCAAAGCCATGATTGAATACGCGACCTCCGAAAACCACTGCCGGAGTCGCATGCTGCTTTACTATTTCGGAGAGAGAAACGAACACAACTGCCTGCGGTGCGATGTATGCCTCGCCAAACATGACTCCGGACTTAAAAGAGGAGAATATGAGGAATTGAACAGGCAAATCATGGAACTGCTGGCCGACGGGAAATACCACCCTGCGGATCTCTTTAACTCCCTGAACGTAAACCGGGCCAAATTAGATCAAGTGCTGGGAACGCTGTTACGGGAAGAGATACTGATTATGAAAGACGGAATGATTGCCAAAAATTAATTTTCTAATCCCATTTAAATAAAAGACACATGATACACCTTATCAAAAAACTATTTACCGGCAACACGAGTAATCCGGAAGAGAAACAGGCGCAAGATAAAGAAAAACATTTTGACATCCTGAAATACGACGGAATCCGCGCCCTGCGTATCGGAAAACTTCCATACGCCATAAAATGCATGAAAGAAGCCTTGTCCATCAAAGACGACGCGGAGACACGCGGCTATCTGGTGGCCGCATACATACAGTCGAACAGGATAGAGGATGCCTGTCATCTGCTCATGGAAACATTGGACAAGGAACCTGACAACACGGAGAATTACGTGACGCTCGGCAACCTCCTTTTCATGCAGGAAAATTACAGGGAAATGTCAGACGTACTGCAACGAGGCGTACAGATAGACGACAAACAACCGCAAATTCATTACCTGCTCGCAAAAGCCCATCACGGTACACATGACGAACTGCAAGCCATAGCCGAACTGACCATAGCCATTTCCCTGAAAGAGGACTATTACGAGGCTTACCTGATGCGCGCCACCATTTTATTGGCGATGCGGCAAATAGACAACGCGGAAGAAGACGCGGAAAAGATGTTCGAACTGGCGCCCGAAGACGAGCAGTCGCTTATGCTGCTCGGAGAAGTAAACTACCTGAAAGGAGATCCCCGCCGTGCCGAAGAGTACTTCAACAAAGTGACAGACATCAACCCTTTCAACGAAGAAGCCTATCTGAACATCGCACAAATATTAAGTGACGAAAAGAAATGGGAAGCCGCTCTGGAGAAACTCGATGAGGCCATAGAAATCAATCCGGCCTCCTCACAACTCTATCATCACAGGGGGCACCTCAAATTACTGATGGGTGACAAAGAGGGATCGGCAGAAGACCTAAAGAAATCATTGGAAATCAATCCGGAACAAGAACAGCAGATTAACGGGGAATTCCGTAACTATACCAACCCTTACAAAATAGACACTCCGTTGGGATAGCTCCCGCAAGATGCCAAACGGGTACTGAAAATAAAAAAATGCAGGTATACGAAAAAAAAGAGTTTCTTTTTGTTGGAAATTAAAAGAAAAGCATTACTTTTGCCGGCGTATTAATACTAAACAGGTAATGAAAGCTCTTTATCATACATATTTTTACTTCTTTTTTTACTTTTACTTTAGCAACAAAGTGAAGCGGGAATTCGTGTATGTAAAGTAAGAGAATCGTAAAGACGACCATTATTAAATAACAACCAAGTCCCGCTTCCAATGAGGCGGGACTTTTTTATTTACACAGCGAATGAAAAAGGTAGCAATACAAGGAGTCAAAGGGTCCTACCACGACATGGCGGCCCATCAGTATTTCGAGAATGAAGAAATAGAACTGGTATGTTGTTCAACTTTTGAAGAAATTTTCGACCGGATAAAGCATGACAATACAATAATAGGTATGCTGGCCATCGAAAACACGATAGCCGGAAGTCTGCTCCACAATTACGAACTGGTACGTGAAAACTCCGTAACCATCGTAGGAGAACACAAGCTGCGCATCTCCCACAGCCTGCTCTGCCTGCCCGGAGAAGGATGGGACGATATTGTAGAAATCAATTCGCATCCCGTGGCACTGGCACAATGCCGTGAGTTCCTGCAGCAACACCCCAAAATCAAGATTGTGGAAGCCGAAGACACTGCCGGAAGCGCTGAAATCATCCAACGGGAAAATCTGAAAGGACATGCGGCCATCTGCTCCAAATCCGCGGCTCCCCTCTATGGCATGAAAGTTCTGGAAGAAGGAATCGAAACGAACAAGCATAATTTCACCCGTTTCCTTGTAGTAAGCGACACATGGAAAGCGGACGAGTTGAGAAGCCTGGACCAAGCCAACAAGGCAACAATTGTCTTCTCCCTGCCCCACAGTGAAGGAAGTCTCTCCCAGGTGCTCTCCATCTTTTCATTCTATCACATCAATCTGACTAAAATACAATCACTACCCATTATCGGGCGAGAATGGGAATACTTGTTCTACGTAGACGTCACATTCAACAATTACCTGCGTTACCATCAGTCGATTGACGCGATTGCACCTTTAACCCGTGAACTTAAAATCTTAGGAGAATATGCAGAAGGAAAGTCATACATTTAAAATAACCCCGGCAGACCGTCTGGGACATGTGAGCGAATACTACTTCTCACGCAAACTGAAAGAAGTGGCACAGATGAACGCCGAAGGAAAAGACGTTATCAGTTTAGGAATAGGCAGCCCGGACATGCCTCCTTCGGAAGAAACGATCCGGACGCTTTGTGAAAATGCCCGCAAGGCAGACGTACATGGCTATCAGCCGACAGCAGGTATACCCGAACTGCGTCAGGCCATGGCCGACTGGTACAAACGTTTTTACAACGTTGACCTTGACCCTGCCACTGAAATACAACCGTTAATCGGATCGAAAGAAGGGATTCTGCATGTCACACTGGCCTTCGTCAATCCGGGAGAACGGGTATTGGTTCCCAATCCGGGCTATCCTACCTACACCTCCCTAAACAAGATATTAGGAAGTGAAATCGTTCCCTACAATCTAAAGGCCGAAAGCCATTGGCAACCGGATTTCGAGGAACTGGAAAAAATGGACCTGAGCCGTGTAAAACTCATGTGGACCAACTATCCCAACATGCCGACAGGCGCCAACGCAAGCATGGAACTTTATGAGAAATTAGTGGATTTCGCGCACCGTCATCAACTTGTTATCGTGAACGACAACCCATACAGTTTCATACTGAACGAAAAACCACTCAGCCTGTTAAGTGTTCCGGGCGCCAAAGAATGCTGCATCGAGTTCAATTCCATGAGCAAAAGCCACAATATGCCAGGATGGCGTGTAGGCCTGATCGCCACCAACGCACAGTTCATCCAATGGATTCTGAAGATTAAAAGCAATATCGACTCCGGAACGTTCCGCCCATTGCAGCTGGCGGCAGTCCAGGCTTACCGGAATTCCGATGAATGGCATGAGCAGATGAACCGCACGCTGTACCGCAACCGGCGGTTCCTGGCAGAACAAATCATGGAGGCACTTGGCTGTACGTTCGATTCGCGGCAAGTAGGCATGTTTCTTTGGGGACGCATTCCTGACACATATCAAGATGTGGAGGAGCTGACTGAAAAAGTGCTCCATGAAGCAAGAGTATTCATTACGCCGGGATTCATTTTCGGAAGCAACGGTGCCCGATACATCCGCATTTCGCTATGCGCCAAGGAAGAGAAATTGGCCGAAGCCTTACAGCGAATCAAGCGAATAATGAAAAAACCAGAAAGAGACTTGTAACCCAAAAAGATAATAACATAAAATATAAATACACTATGGAATTAGAATCTATTTTATTACCGGGCATAGACAGCAAACGCCCCCTTATCATTGCCGGCCCGTGCAGTGCGGAAACAGAAGAACAGGTTATCACCACCGCCATGCAACTGGCGAGCAAAGGCATCAAGATTTTCCGCGCCGGAATCTGGAAACCCCGTACTAAACCGGGAAGTTTCGAAGGTATAGGCGTAGAGGGACTATCCTGGATGCAGCGCGTAAAAAAAGAAACCGGTATGTATATTACCACCGAAGTAGCTACGCCCAAACATGTAGAAGCTGCCCTGAAGGCCGGTATGGATATGCTCTGGATAGGAGCCCGCACCTCGGCCAATCCTTTTGCCGTACAAGAAATCGCAGACGCATTACAAGGAGTAAATATTCCCGTTCTAATCAAGAATCCTGTCAATCCGGATTTGGAGCTATGGATTGGAGCCATGGAACGCATCAACAATGCCGGCGTGAAAAAGATTGCCGCCATCCATCGCGGTTTCTCTTCATACGACAAGAAAATATACCGTAATCTCCCCCAATGGCCCATCCCTATCGAGCTTCGTCGCCGCATTCCCAATCTGCCTATCTTCTGCGACCCCAGCCACATCGGAGGCAAACGCGAATTGGTTTCTCCCCTTTGCCAGCAAGCCATGGACTTAGGCTTCGACGGGCTGATTGTGGAAAGCCATTGCAACCCGGACCGTGCCTGGAGTGACGCGGCCCAGCAGATTACTCCCGACGTACTGGATTACATACTCAGCCTGCTGGTTATCCGTGAGAAAAAGCAAACCACAGAAAACCTGAAAGAGTTACGTAAACAAATAGATGAATGCGACAACGACCTTATCGAGATTCTGTCGAAACGCATGCGTGTATCCCGCGAAATCGGAACATTTAAGAAAGAGCATGAAATGGCCATCCTGCAAACCGAACGTTATACCGAAATCCTCGAAAAACGCGGAGCACAAGGTGCCCTCTGCGGAATGAGTCCCGAATTCATCAAAAAGGTTTTCGAAGCCATTCACGAAGAATCTGTCCGCCAGCAGATGGAAATTTATCAGTAAATAAACTTACCATATATGAGAATCTTAATCCTGGGAGCCGGGAAAATGGGCTCCTTCTTCAATGACGTACTCAGTTTCCAGCATGAAACAGCCGTATTCGACATAAACCCGCAACAGCTCCGGTTCATGTACCATACATACCGTTTCACGGATACCGATGAGATCAAAGGCTTCCGGCCGGAACTGGTCATCAACGCGGCAACCGTCAAATATACGCTCGAAGCTTTCCGCAATGTGCTGCCTGTCTTACCGAAAGACTGTATTATCAGCGATATCGCTTCCGTCAAAACCGGATTGAAAGAGTTTTACGAACAAAGCGGGTTCCGTTATGTCTCCACCCACCCTATGTTCGGCCCCACTTTCGCCAACCTCGACAAGCTGAGTACAGAGAATGCCATCATCATCAGTGAAGGTGACCATTTGGGCAAGATATTCTTTAAGGACCTATACCAACGGTTAGGCCTGAATATCTTCGAATACAGTTTTGAAGAACATGACGAAACAGTAGCTTACTCCCTGTCCATCCCGTTTGTTTCCACTTTTGTATTTGCAGCGGTCATGAAACATCAGGATGCGCCAGGAACCACTTTCAAACGTCACATGTCCATCGCCAAAGGCGTACTAAATGAAGATGATTATCTTTTGCAGGAAATACTCTTCAATCCGAGGACTCCCGCACAGGTGGAAAACATACGCACGGAACTTAACGAGCTTCTGCAAATCATCAACGACAAGGATGCCGAACGCATGAAAGAGTACCTTACAAAGGTAAGGGAACATATCAAATAGCGATAACATCATCCGTCAAGAAATAATTAATCCACAAATTATTTTTGCCAGAACAAAAGCCATATATTACCAATGCCCCCGGAAAAGCGGAATTCCTTCCACTTTCCGGGGGCACGGGATTCAAAAGAGAGAAAAAACGTTTTCTATCGCAAATTCTCCAACAACTGTTTCAATGCCTCTCCGCTACTGGGACGAGGAGCCTTATACTCATACAATCTGCCTTCTTTATCATAAATCAGGAAATGAGGAATACCGGAGACATTCAACGCTTCGGGCAGTTTATTGTCCTGATTAATCAACTGGTTGCCGTGCATATTCAACGCCTCCATCCTGGCTTTCCACTCTTTCGTTCCTTTGTCGATAGAGATGGAGACAAACTTCACACGTTCATTTTTCAACTCTTTCTCCAATTTCTGAAGATAAGGCACCTCCCTGCAACAAGGTCCGCACCACGAAGCCCACAAATCCACATACACGTAATAGCCTTTGTAAGCACTGAAGTCCACCTTATTGCCCTCGGTATCGGTCAATATAATTCCTTCAGGAAAAAGCGTTCCCTTTATAGAAGCTTTACGAATCTTGAAGTCAGATATATAGCGATCCGACAGAGCAAACTCTTTCACGCAGTCAGTCAATTCGGCAAGTCCCGCATCGTAGTTTTCATCATAATGAAACGAACTGATATAATGTGTTACCAACATATCCGCCACTCGCTTGCGCAACGCCTCACAAGCATAACGCTGTTTCAAATACATCAATCGCTCTCTCAAAGTTCCTGCGGGAAGCGACCGGGCTACAGTAGAAGCCGTGGATGAAAAATACAGCGCGACAGGAGTATCAAGCACCTGCGAAGGCTCTTTCAACAAATCGGCCTCCGTAAAAGCAAAGGCTTCCCGTTTCTTCCCGGTAATGTGCAACAAACTGCTATAGCCGTCGGAAGTGACCGTATAAGCCCACAGGGCCAAATAACTCTTTACCGGTTCGGAACAAGCATAGACCGACAAAATGGAATCGGCCGCATTCTGATACCCTTTCAGAAAGGCCAACATCTGTTCCGATGTCATCTCTCTTCCATGCGTCCAAAGTTCCCGTCCCCTTTGGTAATAGACCGCATTGAACGCCGACAGGGCCTTATTGTCCGCACTACCATCCACCCAAGGAGAACCACCCTCGGCAAAGTCAAGTGTCAGAGAGGCTGTTCCCTCTTTCTCCACCAGATACAAAGGAGCCATCCACTGTATGCCTGAGCACGTACCATACAACCGGTAGAAACCGTCGGAAGCCACCGGCACCTCTCCCGAGAAACGGGCTCCTTCACATACCGATAGTTCCACCTCCTCCGAAGAAGCGCGCTCCATCGGAAGCATATACAACTGAATGTCTTTTCCTTTTTCGCCCCGAAGAGTGCCCGACAGATGTAGTGTCTGTGCCCCCAAAGGGAGGCACAAACCTATACATATCCATAGTATTTGAACTTTCAAACGCATCATTACAGACTTCTCTTTTTATACGAAATATGCTTTATTTTGTCTGTGCACGCCTTAAAGCCTAATTTTTCTTTATCTTTCTTCACATTGCCAGAATCGTAGATGTATACACTGCCCCGCTTCGTAACCGAATCGTACGTTCCGATATAAAGCTCCTTCTTCATCTCGTTCAATGTCACAGAAGTAACCTCCTCGGCACCGAAATCAAGTGTTGCCGTTGTGGGGAAAGAAAGTTCCGGATTGTTTGGATAGTAAGCATACAATTTACCATTCGTTATATAGTAACAAACATTGTATGTCTGGTCGTAACAAAATACGGTCTCTTTCTCCGGCAATACTTCTCCTTCGGTAAGCTCGTGTTCCATTTCTAGGGCCACAAAACTTACGTTATAATCAGCGTCATACTCTATTGTACAATGTTCCTGACACAACACGTTTGGATCATTGCTCTTCCGGGATATGACAAAAATATCAGAAGAGTATTGTGCTGTATTTTTAAACGCCGAAATAATGTCTCTATCGTTCAATGTCCATTTCATCTCACTATAGCCTCCGAAACTATATACTTCCGAAGCAGCGTATCGAATGCCAATAGGACTATTCATATACCAATCCTGCGATGTGAAATAGGTATAGCCCGGAAGCACACAATCGGACTCTATTTGATAAATAGCGCTCGAAGGTATAAAGGCATATCCAAACTGACGGTCAATCTGCATCATACGTTTTTTATCCTTACTGAACAAGGTGGGCTGACCACCGTAATAGTCATACATAAAGAAGGAGGACGCTTCGTATCCCTCCATTGCTTCTGTATAATTGGAAGTAGCAACCAAGGCAAACGTGCTGGGATCCAACAAATAGGATTTATCTTTCAAGGCAACAATAAAGGTACGCTCGGAAGAACCATACTGAAGCATGGTCGATCCTGCTCCTAACAACCCTCTCATGTCAATGCCTTCGTTCATGGAAGCCACACAGTGTTCCAACACCGCATGCTGCTTTCCACCGGCTATCTCCTCTTCCGTCAATGTCTTGATGAACGAGATATTTCCTATGCCTGCCTCATTCTCGGACACAATCAAAACACCCTCTTCAAATGAACGGTCCACATTCACCTGATAATCGATGACATCGCCTGACAGGCCATTGGTCACATTCAGGTGCACATAATAGCTTCCTCCCTGAGGAAAAACGTAGTTAAACACAGGTTCCGTACTCACCTCTTTCAGTTCGCCTTTCACCTGACTCTCCGTATTGTAGCTTCCAATGCTCCACAGGTATTTCAAATCAGAAGGCTGGCAACCGTTTTCGTACACCAAATTAGGAGTTATGACGCAAGGAGTACCCAAGTCCACACTGAAAATCTGCATGGTGGTCAATTCGCTGCCCGAGATAGATACCTCAGGAAATGTTGCCCCACCGATTTCCGAATCATCGTTCACACAGGAGAACGATAAAGAGGACAGCAACACAACAGCCAATAAGTTTCTATATTTCATCTTATTACTCAATTAAAATTAATAAAGGCTCGGTTCCGGAAAAACATTATAAATCTCCGGGTCATTCACTCTATAATATTCCCGTAAGGGTATCAACACATATTTTGACAAGAAACTGCTATACATAGCAAAGGGCCCTCTTAACGAAACCGCATTGACAAAATAGTCACCATACTCACGAATCATCTTTTGGAATACAGAGGGCTGTACCTCTTCCACCATATAGAAATACTCAAAGAACTTCTGTCCTATCTCGTATGTATAAGGGGGCATGGTATAGGTAGCAGGCCACCAGTCGGGACGTTCGGGATGGATGTCGGAATAGCGTAAGCGGAAATTCGATTGTCCCTGCGGATAGAACATATCGTTCTCTTTTAGCTGCAAGTTCAAAGTAAACTGCTTCGTCTGTATTGCCACATCATGATCGCGCAACAAGTGCACCACGATCTCACCGTCCACCATATTGGCTTTTATCACAGTCGGTTCGATGGTATAATGCACACCTTCCACCATATCAGTAGTGCCACTTACAGGAATCACCTCGAAAGTCCTTTCCTTATCAGCCGGCAATCCCATCACTTTCACAGGAATCTTCACTACATGATCGCGCGCAATATCAAAACCGAACTCATAGTCCAATGTATCCGTCAGCTCATTCGCACTGTTACGATATTCGATGAAAATCATGTCCTTCTGATTCACATCATACAATGGATAGTCTTCCTTATCACATGCTGCACAACAGAGCAAGCAAGTGAAAAACATCAATGTGTATATTGTCTTCATAAATGTCTCCTTTCTATTGTCTATATTCATACTCTTCATCCGGAATAGGAATCACATAATACATATCGCTCGCCGGAATAGACTTCTTCAGACGGTTGGACTTAATGTCCTTTTTCAACCGCTTCATGTTATACCATATCTGGCCTTCTCCGAACATCTCCTTGCAATACTCATTGTAAATATTATCCAGTGTCAACGTCTCTCCGCGTTCCTTGAAACCGTTCAAGCCCCTTGATTTCAGTTCTGTATCAAAATAGCCGAGAGCCGAATCATAATCCACCGACAATAAGGCCTCAGCCAAAATCAGATAGAGTTCCGAGGTATGCATCAGGGTAATACCCTCAATCCGCTGCTTCCAATCGGAGGCCGAAGCATTGATATTTCCCAACGTAGGAAAATCAATCATCTTATACCATAAACATACCGAAGAGACCCGGAAATGGTTCAAACGGAAGTCGGCTGCCAAGTTATCATTGTCTACCGCATAAATCTGTTCAAACGGATAGGGAGCATCCGAACCGGCTTCGCGCGAATAGGGGTTATACGATTGGTAACTAACGTAGTTGTACAACAGGTTTCTGGAATTCTCGTTGTACACACTGGAATACACACCGAAGATGGTCTCTTTCGGAGAGAGACGTCCAGCCATGTATTCGGCCACTTCCGTACGGTCCACCAATGGGAACTTACCACTGTCAACCACCTCTTTGGCATACTTGGCAGCCTCTTTCATATTGCCTCTCATCCAATAAACACGAGCCAGCAAAGCCTTCACGGCATATAGATTGAAATGGGTTTCACGATAGTTGAGGAATTTCTCATTGTTCGTATTTTTATGCGGATAGACAATCAGCATCTCATCGTCTTTCAACAGACTTTCCGCCTCTGTCAAATCCTTGATGATCTCTTCGTACACCGCCTGCGTAGTCTGGATGGGCGATACTTTGTACGAAAACTCCTTTACATAAGGAATGGCTTTGGCCGACTCATTAGTAGAAGCAAACATCCGCAACAAATCAAAATGCAAGAAAGCACGAATACCCAAAAGTTCTCCTTTATATAAGTTATACAAAGGAAGTGAAGCGGGCGATTCATCCTCCAGCCGTTTCAAGATATTGTTTGCATAGCCAATGCTTGCATACATCGAACTCCAAATCTTCAGGAAATGAGGAATCACATATTCCGTCTCCTTGTAATCATACATCGCCAAAGGGTCGAGCAAACTGTGGTAGATAGATCCCAAATTGGATGCCAACACCTCAGTAGTACCCCATATCATATTCCTGCCATACAGATTCTGGGACTGTAACGAACCGTACACGCCGTATATCGCATCCTCAAAGCCCGAAGCAGTTTCAAACAGTTCATTCTCTACAATCTGGGAGTCAGGCCGGACATCCAGAAAATCATCGCAGGCCGTTGCCGACAGCAGCAACCCCAATCCTAAACATATATTCAGTAATTTCATATCTTCTCTTTTAAAGTGTTATGTTAAATGTAAAGTTAAAACTACGGCTATAAGGATAGGTAGTTCCACGTTCATACTTCACGGTTGACAAACGGAACAAATCCGAAGCTCCCACTCCTAAACGGGCACGCTGGATACCCCATCGGGAAAGAACACTCTGCGGCACCTCATAAGAAAAGTTGATAGAAGAGAACCACAGTTCATTCTCGTTTTCCACAAAGCGGTCGGAGTGAACAAAGTTCTTTCCTCCATTGGCTGACAAGCCCAGATACGGCACCACATCACCCGGTTGTTTCCAACGCTCGGTAAAGGCACGTACATCGGCATTGCGACGCGGGTCAATATTCTCAATCTTAGAGGCACGGGTACTGTTGTAAAGATCTCCTCCCACGGTATATTGAAAATTCAAGCCCAATGTAAAGCCTTTATAGAAGAGGCTGGTCGAAAGCGAGCCTTGCAAATCGGGATTGGTATCTCCCACCACCACTTTGTCATCAGGGTCATACTCATGTGTATAGGTACCATCTTTCTTGATATAGATTTCTTTACCTGAGGCAGGGTCGATACCGGCCGAACGAACCGCATAAATGGCCGTTGGCGAACCACCCTCCGTATACAGCAAACGCGGAGAAACTTCTTCCGTAATGGATCCGTTTTCATTATTCTGACGTTTCAGTGCATCGGAAATTGCTTTAATCTTCGTCGTGGCATGTAATCCGTTGGCCGTAACCGTCCATGAGAAGTCTTTCGTCTGAATGAGCTTTCCCCATACAGAAAACTCAAATCCATTGCTTTCCTGTGCACCCAAGTTGTCCTTCACATTGGAACCTCCGGAAGAGGGAGGAAGGGATACATCAATCAACATATCATCGGTATATTCGTTGTAATAATCCAAATTCACATTCAAACGCTCATCGAAAAACGAAGAGGTAATACCTACGTTCAGCTTCTTGGTAGTCTGCCAAGTCAAATCGGGATTAGGCAGAGTGATGGGCACTGCACCTACTCCCGCATAATGCAGGTAAGAGGTACCATACTGATAGGTAGCAATAGCTTGGTAGGGAGAGAACTTCACACTACCTGTGTAACCGTAGCTACCACGCAAACGCAACGTGTTCACCCAACCTAACTTCTTAATATATTCTTCATTGTGCATGTTATAACCCACACCCACCGACCAAAAAGGAGCATACTTGTTATTTCCTCCAAATTTGGACGAACCGGACATACGGTATGAACCATCCACAAAATAACGGTTTTTCCATACAAAGTTAGCTGCACCAAACGCTCCCACACTAGTAGACAAATCTTCGGATCCGCTCGGAGCATTCAAATAACTGGTCGCATAAGCCCAATCGGACAGGTTATCCGCCAAAAAGCCCGAAGCGGTAGCAGTACGACTAAAACTATCCGACTTCTTGATTTCTCCTCCCACGTTCAAGGTAAACATGGTGCCTTCGTTGTCGAAAGAATGAATCCAGTTTCCTACCATCTTGAATGAGTAGCTGTTCGATTCGGTATTACCCAATACATACATACCTTTCTTTTCCATCTCAGCCACTCCTGCAAAATCAATCGACTCCGGAGAGAGAAACATATCCGACACTCCCTTGGAAGTAGAATACGAACCTTGTGCTGTAACAAACAGATTGGGTTTGAAATTGTAACGCAGATCCAAAGAGATAGCTTCTGAACGATTTTCATTTTTATTGAAGCTACTTAACGAAGCTTCATACAAGGGGTTGGTCACACCCCATGACAGTTGCTTCCGGAGATTGCCATACTCATCAAAGGGAGAATCGTATGGGTTGGCCTCCAAATAGTCGGAAAAACCACCGTAATTGGAGTTCTTTACAGACAGCTGTTCGTGCTCGGCACGCAATGTCAACACCAGCTTATCTTTCAAACGGTAGGACAAGTATAAGTTCAGTCCATATGATTCGCGCCCGTCGTTCTTCATCACACCCTGTTTGTCGGAAAACTTACCGGTCACCCGATAATCCAATCCGGAACCACGACCGGAGACAGCCAGCGAATGAGTATGAGAGAAAGCAGTACGAATCGGTTTGCTCTTCCAATCTGTATTGATTCCCGAGTTAACCTTAGCCAAGGTTTTATAGTAGTCGGTATCCAAATCGCCGGTAACGGAGTTGTACAACCCGGCCAACCGCTCCAGTTCCAGCTTCTGTGCCGAGTTACAGAGATCATAACTGCTCAAATCAGCAAAAGCAATCTCCGGAGCCAATGAATACGAGATACGCAATGGTGCTTCCGATACTTTCTTACGCTCTACCACAATCACACCGTTGGCAGCGTTCTCACCATATAAAGCCGTAGCCGATGCGTCTTTCAAGATGTCAATACGCTCAATATCGTACATATTGATATCGTACAGATCAGAGAGAGCTGATTCTACTCCATCTATAATAATAAGCGGAGTATTTAATCCCACCTCATCGCTGGTAGCCAATGAAGTGGTACTACGAATTATCAAGTCGGGGATGTTATTCGGGTTCGAACCCATAGCATTATTCTTCGTAATCGTCATAGAAGGGTCCAAAGTAGCCAGCGCTTGGAACAGGTTGGTAGGCGAAACCTCCAAGATCTGATCCGAAGTCAACGTACGGGCCGCTCCAGTAAAGGTTTGTTTCGAACGGGTAAAGAAGCCGTTCACCACTACCTCTTCCATAGCATTCGAATCCTCTTCCATATAGACAGTCATGGGATTGTCCAAAGTAGGATTCATCAACAACTCTTTATAGCCCACATAAGAGAAACGCAACTGGCTCCCCCGCGGCACTTCCAGTTCGAACTTACCGTCCAAGTTGGTGGTTACACCGGTCAGTACCTCTTTGCCTTTCATAATGGCTACGTTCACGCCAATCATAGGCATTTTCTGCGCATCCAGCACCTTACCGGTCACTTTTCCCCCTTTGCTTACCACGGCCGAGATAACAATAGTGTTATTGCGCACGGAAGCTATAAGCGGTGTACCTTTCAAGCAACGGTCTACCGCTTCTTTAGCTGTTACATTCTTCACAGAAAAAGTAATATCGCTCACCGAACGTACATCCTCATCACTATACACAAATTTCACCTCTGCCTGCTGCTTGATAGCAGACAATACTTGTTCCAGTGTCGCGTTTTTTACCTGCAAAGTCACTCTTTTGTCTACCTGCGCATACAGTGTACTGCATGCGAAAAGACAAAGAGTCACCACAACGAGTAACCTGTCACGGACATTACATAATCCGTGAATCAGGCGATTTGCTTTTTTCATTTTCTTCATCTCCTAAATGATTTTAGTTAATAAATAGAGGAATCTACTCTCTTATTATATAGATTGCATTTCCTTTCATTGTAAAACGAATGCGCTTAGTAAGTCCAAGTATCTGCACTATTTCGCCGAAATTTTCGTAACGTTTCAGCTCTCCACTAAAAGTGATGTCTTTCAACTCTTTGTTTTCATAACCGATAGGCACGTTGTACCAGCGCGAAAGATTGTCCATGATTTCGCCCAACGGAGTCCGATCGAGCACATAGAAACCCTTATGCCACGATGTATACCGAGGCGTATAGACATATTGCGATGACAGGGAATCGTTATCCGCATAATATACCAACCGCTCTCCAGGAGACAGTGTTACCTGCTGAGGCTGATCGCCAGAAGTGATAAAACGTACTTGTCCCTCCTCAAGCGTCAGGCATAAACACGCCTCCGTATCGTAGCAACGCAGGTTGAACGAAGTGCCCAGCACTTCCACCCGTCCCATAGAAGTATTGATAACAAAAGGAGCAGAATTTTCCGTATGAGCAACGGCAAAATAGGCTTCTCCACGAAAAGCCACCTCACGTTCTTCCCTATTAAAGACAGTGGGAAACTGCATTTCGGATTCAGAATTGATATGGATACGAGAGCCATCCGACAATTGAAGTTTGTATTCGCCTCCACGCGGCACTTCTATCCGATTCATGCCTTGCGGCACCTCTTCCTCCTGATGCCATTCTGGTAATGCCAATTCAGTTCCGTCGGTAGTGAATGCTTTTGTCGAACCACTAAGAGGTATCCGCTGCGGTGAAGCGGTCAAAGCCTGCCGTTTTCCGTCAGCAAGAAAAAGTACAGCCTGTCCACTGCCCGGACGTATCTGTTTTATCGGAATTTCTAAGAGATTGTCTTTCGAAATATATTCAACATAGAAATAGCGCATGGTTCCCCATGCAAGGCAGAGTAGGAATAGAGATGCCGCAATCCATCTTACCCCCCCCCACGACATTTTCATTCTCCTATGAATCAGTCTTCTACGAAGCTGTTTATAAAGCGACTTCTCTTCGCCGGGTGTATAGAGAGCGTGCATGTCCCGATAGAAGGCTTCCGACTGGTAACGATGGTATGCCCCTTCATTCCGTGGTGATTCCTTGCGCCAAGCATCCAAAAGTGCATCCTCCTCCGCTGACAGTTCACCTTGCAGTCGTTTCACTATCAAATGCGCTATTTCTTTCTTATTATATGTTTCCATATTTAAAGCCCTTTTTATTATAAGACACCTTTCTTCTGAAAAAGTGTCACCAAAAACAAAAAAAATAACGGAATTATCTACTTTAATCTTGTATGAATAGGGCTGGCATACGGGAAAAGAGGGGCAGAGTACCCTTGATACTC
>CANQSM010000039.1 GCA_947626525.1 uncultured Phocaeicola sp.
GGAAATCTCAAATGTACTTTTCCGACCGACATACACACCCAAATTCGATGTATTCAAATTTTTGTCATGTACTTAATGTCTTTTTACAATGTATAAACTATTTAAGGAAAAAATTATGCTTATAAAGAAAATTCTATTCATTGGATGGGAATTTGCCCTATGGATGATAAGGCTTAATCTATTGTTAAATAATTTGTTGTAGCTATATGTATGGGATTCTCTTTTCTGTTATACGGAGAGCCAGTTATGGGAATAGAGCGTATAAGGGCTGTTTCTTTTTGTAAAGAAGAAGTTGTGCTTTCGTTTTATTTTTCTACCTTTGTCCATCTATCTTTAAAGAAACCAGATGAAATGCAGATTTATATTATTAAGCTTATTGATAAGTATTGTGTCCATGTTACAGGCACAACCCCAGATTTCTTTCGATAAGCATGAACATGATTTGGGAGATATCTTGTGGAAAAAACCTACTACAGTGACCTATACGGTGATTAATACAGGCAACGAGCCTTTGATGATTACGAATGTGGATGTTTCTTGTGGTTGTTTGAATCCCGTATGGACTAAAAAGCCTATTCCGCCGAAAGGGTTCGGCACCGTGTCCGTCACGTTTGATGCAAAAATGTTGGGGCAATTTCGGAAATCAATCGGTATCTACAGCAATGCTTCCGACAAGCCGGTTTATTTGGCTTTAAAGGGGGTAGTCCGTTCCGAAATTACGGATTATTCTAATGAATATCCTATTCAGGTAGGTTCCATTTATATGAATAAAAATAATATAGAGTTTCCGGATGTCAACCGTGGAGATGAGCCAATGGCGGAAATAGATATCATCAATGTTTCGGATAAGGAGTATGAACCGGTATTGATGCATCTTCCGGCATATTTGGAGGCTAAAGCTATACCGGAAGTGCTGGCTCCTAAACGTCCGGGAAAGATTCAGCTAACGCTTCGTTCCGATAAATTGGTAGATTTGGGATTGACGCATTCGTCAGTTTACTTGTCGCGTTTCCCTGGGGATAAAGTAAGTGAAGAGAACGAAATAACCGTAATGGCTGTATTGTTACCAGATTTCTCGAAATGGACGGCTTCGCAGCGTGCTTTGGCTCCGAATGCTCAGTTATCGGTCGCTGAATTGAGCCTGACATTGGGTACTAAAAAGAAAGTGTCGCAGATGGTCGTTGTCACCAATACGGGTAAATCTATGTTGGAGTTCCGTGTATTGCAGGTTACAGCTCCCTCAGTGAATGTGAGCATGAAAAAACGTTTCTTGAAACCCGGAGAATCCATGAAAGTGAAAATTACGGCAGTGGCTAAGTATGCTAAGAAACGCAAATATACGCCTCGTGTGCTGATGATTACGAACGATCCGAATCATCCGAAAGTGGAAATTAAGGTACATGTGAAAAAGTAGCCGTAAGAGAGATATCGTAGAATCAATCTGATAAAATGATAGAGATATGGAACATCCTGAGAATAGTGACGAATATAAAGGCCTGACGGTAAATAAGGGTATTGAGCAACCTTCTACAGTGAATCCTTATTTGAAGTCGCATCATCTGCCGAGGCGGAGGGAACTTTCTGTACCGGATTATGTGGAAGGTATATTGAGGGGGGATGTCACGATATTGAGCCGTGCTGTCACGCTGGTGGAGAGTGTGCGTCCGGAACATCAGGCCTTGGCGCAGGAAGTCATTGAAAAGTGTTTGCCTTATTCGGGTAATTCTGTGCGGATAGGCATTAGTGGGGTACCTGGTGCGGGAAAAAGTACTTCCATCGATGTGTTTGGCTTGCATGTATTGGAGCGAGGTGGAAAGCTGGCTGTGTTGGCCATAGACCCGAGTAGCGAGCGAAGTAAAGGGAGTATTTTGGGTGATAAAACCCGGATGGAAAAGCTCTCTGTTCATCCGAAGTCTTTTATCCGGCCTAGTCCATCAGCAGGTTCGTTAGGAGGTGTGGCCCGTAAGACACGTGAAACAATTATCTTGTGCGAAGCTGCCGGTTTTGATAAAATATTTGTAGAAACAGTAGGGGTAGGGCAGAGTGAAACAGCGGTGCATTCCATGGTGGATTTCTTTTTGCTGATACAGTTGGCCGGAACAGGTGATGAATTGCAAGGTATTAAGCGTGGAATCATGGAAATGGCCGATGGTATTGTTATCAATAAAGCAGATGGAAACAATATAGAAAAAGCCAAGTTGGCCGCTTCGTATTTTCGGAATGCCTTACATTTGTTTCCGGCTTCGGAGAGTGGATGGGTTCCTGAAGTATTGACTTATTCCGGATTCTATGGATTGGGAATTAAGGAAATCTGGGATATGGTCTATCGCTATATTGATTTTGTAAAAGAGAATGGTTATTTTCAATATCGCCGTAATGAGCAGTCGAAGTATTGGATGTATGAGACTATCAATGAGCATTTGCGCGACAGCTTTTATCAGAATCCGCTGATAGCGGATATGTTGGAAACGCAGGAACAGAAAGTGTTGGATGGTAGTCTGACTTCGTTTGTGGCTGCCAAACAATTATTGGATACTTACTTTAAGAGATGAGGGTAGCTCTGCCATAACGATAAGCCCCTTATGTACTGTATAATTGTTCATAGGGGGCTTTGTTATCAAATCTTGCCATGTAACTGTCAAGCACATGCTGTATCACAACATCAATGATTTTTGCCTGTTAAATAGATAATTCACGTAAAACATTGACAAGCTCTGGTTTGATGGGCTTATCATTTTTGATGGCTTTAGTGAAAGGAACATATACAATTTCATCATGATTGATACCAATCATCACATTACGTTGCCCTTCCATCAATGCGTCAATGCTGGCGGCTCCCATACGGCTGGCGATAATACGGTCGTGGGCCGTTGGGCTTCCTCCACGTTGCAAATGTCCTAGGATTGACACCCGGACATCGTATTGGGGGTATTCTTTTTTGACTCGTTCGGCGTAATGCAGAGCCCCTCCTGTAATAGGACTTTCAGCAACCAATACAATACTGCTGTTCTTTGATTTGCGGAATCCATTTTTTATGAATTCTTCCAATTGGTCTACTTCCGTACTGAATTCCGGTATGATGGCGGCTTCGGAACCGGACGCTATGGCTCCGTTTAAGGCCAGAAAACCTGCATCGCGTCCCATTACTTCTACAAAGAAGAGACGTTCGTGTGAAGTAGCCGTGTCTCTGATTTTATCAATAGCTTCCAGAATGGTATTCAGTGCAGTGTCGTAACCAATAGTGGTATCGGTTCCGTACAAGTCGTTGTCAATGGTTCCCGGTAGGCCGATACACGGAACATCATATTCCTGAGCAAAAATACGTGCTCCTGTCAGTGAACCATCTCCTCCGATTATGATTAATGCATCAATGCCCTCCTTTTTCATGTTTTCGTAAGCTACGGCACGTCCTTCTGGTGTGGTAAACTCTTGGCAACGGGCTGTTTTCAGGATAGTTCCACCCCGTTGGATAATATTGCTGACATTCTCCGTTTTAAATTCTTGGATTTCTCTTGTTATCAGACCTCGATAACCTCGATAGATACCTTTTACACTTAGATTATTGTAGATTGCGGCGCGTGTCACAGCACGGATTGCCGCATTCATCCCTGGTGCATCTCCTCCAGAAGTTAAGATTCCTATACATTTAATTTCACCCATAAATACCTATTTAAAAACTTCTGCAAAGTTAATAATTTATTGGAGCAGAATGTCGAACGGATAGTAAATCTATGGTTTTGAATGATAAATAAGGTTAATTACTCGTTTATCTCTGCTATCCTGGTATTTCATTATAGCGTTTTTGCATTCTTCCATGAGCCATTTGGGAGTAGAAGTAGCACCACAAATACCTACACTTGCCATATTTTCCAATAATCTGAAGTCTATTTCGTGAGCGTCTTCAATAAGGAAAGAATTAGGATTGATTTTCTTACATTCATTGAACAGAATTCGTCCATTGGAGCTTTTCTTTCCGCTGACAAAAAAGATGAGGTCATGCGTTGCTGCAAAAGATTGGATATTGGGCATTCGATTCGCCACTTGCCTGCATATAGTATCGAAACATTTGAATGTGGCCGGGGGGATAATGTGTTCCAAAATATATTGATTGATTTGTCGGAATTCCTCCAACGACTTGGTTGTTTGAGAATAAAGCCGTATGTCTTTAGTGAAGTCCAAATGTTTGGCTTCTTCCAATGATTCGATGACGATGGCTTTTCCTTGGGTTTGTCCTACAAGACCTAAGACTTCGGCATGCCCGTTTTTTCCATAAATAATGATTTGTTTGGAACTGTCAGCACCTAAGCTGAATTCCTTTTTTATCCGTTTCTGTAATTGGAGAACTACCGGGCAAGTGGCATCTATTATTTCAATATGGTTCCTTTTGGCTATTTCATAGGTCTCTGGTGGTTCGCCATGTGCTCGTAATAAAACTTTTACATAGTGCAACTTTTCAAATTCTTCGTGATTAATGGTGATGAGGCCTAATTGTTTCAGTCGCTCGCACTCTTTACCATTATGTACGATATCTCCTAGACAATATAGAGGAGTCCCCTTTTTTAATTCATCTTCAGCTTTTTGTATGGCTGTTGTCACGCCAAAACAGAAGCCAGACTCTTTATCTATTTTGATGCGAATCATTGGGCAGTTGCTTTTTTGAATTGTTCGGAAAGCCATTCTTTCTGCTGTTCGATAGTCAGATTACTATTGTCTAATAGAATGGCATCATCTGCCTTGCGTAGAGGACTGATGGTCCGGTTTTGATCTATGTAGTCCCGTTCTTTTACATTGGCAAAGATTTCTTCAAAACTGACTTCCTTTCCTTTGGCTTTGAGTTCTTCATAACGGCGTTGTGCCCTGATTTCTGGAGAAGCGGTTACAAATATTTTCAATTCGGCATTCGGAAATACGGTAGTTCCTATGTCTCTGCCGTCCATGACTATTCCTTTGGCTTTTCCCATCTCTTGTTGTTGGGCAACTAGGGCTTGCCGTACAAAGTCAATGGTTGAAATAAGGCTTACTTTAGATGAAACTTCCATCGTTCGTATTTCTTTTTCTACATTTTTCCCATTTAGATAGGTTTGGGGGCGTTTTGTTTGAGGATTTAAATGAAACGTAATCAGAATTTGGTCTATTTGTTTTCTCAATGTTTCTGTATCAATACCCTCTGGTTTAAACAGGTCATTCTGGATACAATATAGCGTGACTGCACGATACATCGCGCCACTGTCGATATATATATATCCGATCTCTTGGGCTAGGTCTTTAGCCATTGTACTTTTTCCACAAGAAGAAAATCCGTCTATGGCAATAGTTATTTTTTTCATCTTTATAATCTTAATTTGTTTAGTTAAAAAGCATCCAAAGATAATGAATAGAACAAATATAAGAGGAATGCTTCCTTATTAATGTATTCTTACTAAAGATTAAAAAATAAAAAAAACTATTCTTGCGCAAAAAATGCTACATATATATGCGTCTTTTTGGGAAATAGTTGTATATTTGCCAATGAAAGACACCTTATTTTTAATAAAATAGTTTATGGAAGTAAAGAAATCGCCGAAAGCAGATCTGGAAGGTAAAAAAAGTACCTGGCTGCTTATTGGTTATGTGCTGATTTTGGCTTTCATGTTTGTTGCTTTCGAATGGAGTGAACGCGATAAACAAGTCTTGATGGCACAAGGACCAGTTGAAGTAACATTTGAGGAGGAGATGGTTCCTATTACCCAACAGGAACAACCGCAAACCCCTCCGCCGCCCCAAGCTCCTTCTGCGGAAGAAGTTTTGAAAATTGTAGAGAATGATGCAAATATTGAAGAAACCGAGGTCGCTACCAGTGAAGATAAAGGAGAAGCTGTTCAGGTTGTATCTACAGGCCCTGCCGTTGTAGTAGAGGAAGTAGTAGAAGAAGAACCTATTTTCCAGGTGGTAGAAGAAATGCCTTCTTTCCCTGGTGGTGATGCGGAATGTATGAGATTCTTGAGTAAGAATATCAAATATCCTACTATTGCTCAGGAAAATGGCATACAAGGTCGGGTAATTCTTCAATTTGTGGTAAACAAGGATGGTTCCATTGTTGATGTAACTGTTGCACGTAGTGTAGATCCTTATTTGGATAAAGAAGCCGTGCGTGTAGTAAAGATGATGCCGAAATGGACGCCGGGTAAACAACGCGGTAAACCGGTGCGCGTAAAATATACATTACCGGTTATGTTTAGATTACAGTAATTTATGTTTAATTAAATAAGGTGATAAAAGGCTGCCCTCAAAGCGCAGCCTTTTTTTCTGATATACAATAATGATATTTCTATGTTAACTTCTTCACAGTTGTTGGAAAAAATAAATGGTTATATAGCCGATTTAGCGTATTCGCATGAACCAAGAGGATTGTATGCACCTATTGAATATGTATTGTCTTTGGGTGGTAAACGTATAAGACCAGTACTGATGCTGATGGCATATAATTTATATAAGGAAGATGTGGATGGAATCTTGTCATCTGCGGCTTCTATTGAGATGTATCACAATTACACGTTACTTCATGATGACCTGATGGATTGTGCGGATATGCGTAGGGGCAAACCCACAGTTCATAAAATGTGGGGAGGTAATGCTGCTATTTTGTCGGGAGATACTATGCTTGTGTTGGCTTATCAATTGTTATCTTCTTGCGATATTTCTTATTTAAAGAATGTATTGGATATATTTAACCGGACAGCTTTGGAAATCGGTGAAGGCCAGCAGTATGATATGGAGTTTGAAAAGCGTGATGATGTAAGTGAAGAGGAATATATTGAAATGATTCGTCTGAAAACATCCGTGTTGCTGGCTGCAAGTTTAAAAATCGGTGCAATATTAGCAGGGGCCTCAGTGGGAGAGGCTCAGAAGCTTTATGATTTTGGCATCCAGATTGGGTTGGCCTTTCAGTTGCAGGATGATTATCTGGATGTATATGGGGATGTCGCTGTATTTGGAAAAAATATAGGAGGAGATATTCTTTGTAATAAAAAAACGTATATGTTGATTAATGCTTTCCGATTGGCTGATATGAATCAGCGTAAGGAATTGGAATCATGGATTGCATGTAGAGAATGTGATCCTCAGGAAAAAATAAAAGCCGTAACTCTTTTGTATGATGCGATAGGCATAAAGGAACTTTGTAATAAAAAGATAGAAGATTACTTCCAGAAAGGTATGGCTTGTCTGGACCGTCTTGGGATTCCTGATACGCGTAAGGTTGTATTGCGCTCTTTTGTAGAATCGTTAATGCACCGTAGTGTCTGATATGTTAGTCGATACGCATTCTCATTTGTTTGTTGAAGAGTTTGAGGCTGATTTGTCTGAGGTTATACAAAGGGCTAAATCAGCAGGGGTTTCTAAAATATTTATGCCGAATATAGATTTGGCATCTCTTTCTTCGTTGCTGAATGTTTGCCGGTATTATAAAGGGTATTGTTTTCCTATGCTCGGCTTGCATCCTACTTCGGTCTCTTTGAATTATCAGGAAGAGTTATCTGAAATAAAAACATACCTGAAGGAAGGTCATCCTTTTGTAGCAATAGGTGAGGTGGGACTGGACTTTTATTGGGATAAAACCTATGCTCGTGAGCAAATGGGAGCTTTTGATGAACAGATACAATGGGCTATATCCTCTCAATTGCCTCTTGTTATACATTGTCGGGAAGCTTTTTCCGAATTGTATGCTTGTCTTGAACCGTATAAATCAGAAAATCTAAGTGGCATATTTCATTGTTTTACCGGTTCCCCCAAAGATGCGATACAATTAATGGAATTCGGACAGTTCATGTTTGGAGTGAATGGGGCAGTGACGTATAAAAAGTCTGTTTTGCCGGAAACTTTGAAAGTAACTGTTCCTATAAGTCGCATTGTTTTGGAGACGGATTCTCCTTATTTGTCCCCAATGCCATATAGGGGAAGAAGAAACGAGACTTCCTATATAGTAGAGGTAGAGAAAAAAGTAGCTGAGATTTATAACATGCCTATTGAAGAAGTTGAACGAATAACAACGGAAAACGCGTTAAAGATATTTGCGGAAAGGTAAATAAACTTCTCATGTTATTAAAGTTTAAAAAATACCCTTATAATTATGATAAAGTAACATAGATTCAGGATAAGAGAAAAAAAAAGAATATATTTTCCGTTGAAATCGTTTGCTATTCGCAATATTATTTGTATTTTGCGGTCGATTTTGAAAGAGACAAATGTCAAGAACTGGAAAAAGGAGAGATGCTCGAGTGGTTGAAGAGGCACGCCTGGAAAGCGTGTATACGCCTAAAGCGTATCGCGGGTTCGAATCCCGCTTTCTCCGCGATTATACATGCAAAGTGGAAAACTAAAGTAAATAATAAAATAAACAGTAATAATCAATTAATTAATCTTAAAAATTTAGACACACATGAAAAAGTTATTTGCAATTATTGCAGTGATGGGAGTTCTCTCATTTGGATTAACTCAAGCAGCGATGGCTCAGGAAGAGGCTGCTGCTCCAGCTGAACAAACAGAACAGGTTGCTGCGGAAGATGAGGCTAATGCTCCGGCGGAAACAGTTGTTGAAGGTGGCATCCACAAGGAACTTAAAACTAAGTTCATTGAGGGTAGTGCAGACTTTATGTCTTTGGTTGCTATTGCATTGGTTTTAGGTTTGGCTTTCTGTATCGAAAGAATTATCTATTTGAGTCTTGCTGAAATTAATACTAAAAAGTTATTGTCTGCAATTGAAGCTGCTTTGGAAAAAGGTGATGTAGAGGCTGCAAAAACAGTTTGCCGTAATACTAGAGGTCCTGTTGCTTCTATCTGCTATCAGGGTTTGATGAGAATAGACGAAGGTGTTGATGTGGTTGAACGTTCTGTTGTTTCTTATGGTGGTGTTCAGGCAAGCTATTTGGAAAAAGGATGTTCTTGGATTACTTTGTTTATCGCAATGGCTCCGTCTTTGGGATTCTTGGGAACTGTGATCGGTATGGTTATGGCGTTCGATAAAATTCAGGCAGCAGGTGATATTTCTCCGACAGTTGTTGCTGGTGGTATGAAAGTGGCTTTGATTACTACCATTTTCGGTTTGGTTGTAGCTTTGATTCTTCAGGTATTCTATAACTATATCCTTTCTAAGATTGAAACTTTGACAAGTGATATGGAAGATTCTTCTATTACCTTGCTTGACATGATCATGAAATATAATTTGAAATATAAAAAGTAATTAGACAATGGCTAAGTTATCATATAAAGTATCATACTATATAATGTATGCCTTGTTTGCGGTTATTCTGATTGTCTTGGCATTGTTTTATGGTGTAGGATACAATAATATTGTGGGAGAATACAATGCTCCCGAATATACTGATACGTTGATTTATTTAATGTACATTCTTCTGGGTTTGGCTGTTGCATCGGCTATTGTTGCTGCTATACTACAATTTGTTGCTGCATTGAGAGATAATCCTAAGAATGCTGTAAGATCTCTTATCGGTCTTGTGCTGTTGGTAATCGTAATCTGTGTGACTTACGCTATGGGTTCAGATGCTAGTGTTACAACTGGTGGTGGAGTATATGACGATAAGTTCTGGTTGAAGATTACCGATATGTTTCTTTATTCTACTTATTTCTTGATGGGAGTAGCTATTTTGGCTACACTTATTAACTTGACAGGAATTTTTAGAAAATAATATCTTTGTTGATAAATATAAAATTAAGTAAGTAAAAATGGCAAGAAAAAAAAGAAGTGTCCCGGGAATTAATTCCAGTTCAACGGCCGATATTGCCTTTATTCTGCTCATTTTCTTCCTTATTACAACATCAATGGACACTGATAGGGGATTAGCGAGACAATTGCCGCCTCCGCCACAAGATCAGGAGCTCGAAGATATTATTGTAAAGGAACGGAATGTGTTAGCTGTACGTCTGAACGCTAATAATCAGCTTATGTGTGGTTCAGATTACATTGATATAAAGGATTTAAAGGCCAAAGCGAAAGAATTCATTGCAAACCCGTCCAATGATCCTAATTTGCCTGAGAAACATGCGAAACAAATTCCGTTTTTCGGAAATGTGATGATTACAGACAAGCATGTCATTTCTGTGCAGAATGACCGTGGTACGAGTTACGAAGCATATTTTAATGTACAGAATGAATTGATTGCGGCTTATAATGAATTGAGAAATGAACTCGCTCTGTCACAATTCAATAAGAAGTATAGTGAATGTACGGAAGAAGAACAAGAGGCGATTCGTGAATATTATCCTCAGAAGATTTCTGAGGCAGAACCTAAAAACTACGGAGGAAAGAGATAATGGGAAAATTTGATAAAAAAGGGAAGCGTGGCATGCCAGAGTTGAATACTTCTTCTTTGCCTGACCTTATTTTTACCATGTTGTTCTTCTTCATGATTGTAACATCCATGCGTGAGGTAACGTTGAAGGTGGAGTTTAAGGTTCCGCAGGGTACAGAGCTGGAAAAGCTCGAAAAGAAATCTTTGGTCTCTTTTATTTATGTGGGAAGACCGACTGAGGAATTACGTAAGAAAATGGGTTCAGAAAGCCGTATTCAGTTAAATGACAAGTTTGCTGATGTATCGGACGTAATGGATTATGTGTATCAGGAACGTGCTAATATGAGTGAGAGTGATCAACCTTATATGAGAGTTTCATTAAAGATCGACCAAGATACAAAAATGGGTATCGTTACTGATATAAAGCAAGCTCTTCGTAAGGCATATGCGTTGAAAATCAATTATTCGGCTCAGATGCGTCAATAATGATTTGATGACATAAAGGATAGAAAAAGGGTGGTAGCAGTGATCTGTTGTCACCCTTTTTCTATCCTCTTATGTTTAATAATTGTTATTAAAAATGGGGGGGGCGGATAAAAGCGTTATATTTGCTCTGTAATGTTTAATAAATAAAGAATCTACATGAAAAAACTATTTCTTTTATCATGTTTTTGTTGGTGCTTAACATCTTATGCTCAACAAATTGATTGGGATAAGGCTTTGCCTGATGATCCTAAAACTGTTATCGGGAAATTACCGAATGGTATTACTTATTATCTTCGCCATAATGAAGAACCTAAGGAGCGAGCCAGCTTTTATATTATCCGTAATGCCGGTGCTCTGTTGGAAACGGATGAACAAAACGGTTTGGCTCATTTTCTGGAGCATATGGCATTTAATGGAAGTAAAAACTTTCCGGGAAATAGTATGATATCCACTTTGGAACGTAATGGTATCTCTTTCGGAGGGAACCTGAATGCTTATACGACACAGAACGAAACGGTGTACAATATCAGTTCGGTTCCTACTACCAATGAAGCTTTGATGGATACCTGTTTATTGATTCTTCATGATTGGTCGTACTATCTGACTTTGGATGAGAAAGATTTGGATGATGAGCGTGGAGTCATTACAGAGGAGTGGCGTACACGTCGTAACAGTGCTGCCCGCATGCGGGAACAACAGAATCCGATATTGTTAAAAGGGTCGAAATACGCCGTGCGTGATGTCATTGGCAGTCTGGATGTGATTCGGAGCTTCAAGCCACAGACCATTCGTGACTTTTATCATAAATGGTATCGTACGGATTTGGAAGCGATAGCCATTGCCGGTGATTTTGATGTGGCAAAGATGGAAGAGAAAATCAAGAAAGTGTTTTCCACTATTCCGGCTGTGGAGAATCCGGAACCAAGGCCATTCTTTGACGTTCCCGGGCATCAGGAGACTTATTTTTGCTTGGCTACAGATAAGGAGGCTACTCAGTCATCTGTAACGCTCACACGTTTCTGGAAAGATGATGAGCCGACAGGTAAGGTTACCTATAAGGACATAAAGGATGGTCTGATTGAACTTTTCTATAATGGGATGATTGGCAATCGGATTAGCGAGATGGTGCAAAAGGGAAAGGCTTCATTTATGTCCGCGTCTATTGGTAAGGGTGGATTTGTAAAAGGATATGTGGCCTATTCTCTTTCTACCGTAGCCAAGCCCAACCACGAGAAAGAAGCGCTTACCGCTGTGTTGCGGGAAAATGAACGCGTCCTTCAGCATGGATTTACGGATTCGGAGTTGGAACGTGTCAAAACGAATTTGATGACAAGTTTGAAATCCGCGTTGAAAGATATAGACAAGACGTCTAATGAAGTGTATATTAAGGACATGCAGAACCATTTCCTTGAAAAGGATGCTATCATCCGCTTTGAGGATTATTACAAGGCTGTAGAGGAAATTATGCCGACCATCACCGCACAGGAAGTTGCTGATAAAGCAAAGGAATGGTGGAAAGAGGATAATAGAGTGATAATAGTGAATGGGCCGAGCGAAGGGGTGACGCATCTGACAGAGCAGGAAGCGAAGGATATCGTAGCGGAGACAGCCGGTAAGCCAGTAGAGGCTTATGAAGACCAGACTGTGGACGGTAATTTAATTAATGAGGAATTGAAAGGTTCTCCTATTGTCGCCGTTAAGCCATTGAAAGAGTTTGACGCGGAGGAATGGACCTTGGGGAATGGGGCTAAAGTTATATTCCGTAAGGCTGATTTTGAGAAAGATAATGTAAGCTTAAGCGCTTATAGTGCAGGAGGTACATCTTTGTATGATGTGGATATGTTGTTGCCGGCCCGTAATGCAAGTAGCTTTGTCGGAGCCTATGGCCTGGGAGATTATGATGCCGTTGCGTTGCAAAAGGCACTTACCGGTAAGAAAGCCAGCTGTTCTGTCGGCATTAATTCGTTGTATGAAACGGTGAATGGAAACGCTACTCCTCAAGACTTCGAGACGATGATGCAAATGTTGTATCTGCGTTTTGAAAAGCCGCGTTTTGATGCGGATGCCCACAAAGTGGTTCTTGACCGGACACGTATCCTGATGCAGCAGATGGAAGGAAAGCCTAATAAGATAAGGCAGGATTCCATACAATTGATTAGCACGAACTACAATCCTCGTTCCATTCTTATGAGTGAGAAGAACTTGGGCGAGTTGACTATGGATAAGGTGGAAGAAGTATATCGGGACCGTATAGCTGACGCCAGTGATTTCACGTTCTTTATCGTTGGAAATATAGAGGCTGAAACGGTGAAGCCTATGGTGGAAAAGTACATCGGTTCGATAGCTTCTACCCATCGCAATGAGAAATGGATTGACCGTAAGGTAAGAGGTCCGAAGGGGAAGGTTGAAAAAGTAATCGAACTTCCTTTGGAAACTCCGAAGACGGAGGTATTGCTTTTTTTCTCCAAAGAGATGCCATATAGTGTGAAGGAAAGTTTTGAAGTCTCTATGCTGGCCTCTATTTTGAATTTGCGCTATACGGAGAACATCCGTGAAAAAGAAGGCGGAACCTATGGAGTGGGTGTGCAAGGCGATATGTCTCGTGAGCCTGTCGGCATGTACTCCATGTGTATACAGTTTGACTGTGAGCCGGATAGGGCCGAGCATTTGAAATCATTGGTTTATGCCGAGCTCGATAAAATCCAGAAAGAGGGAGTGACCGCGGAGGAATTGAATAAGATTGTTCTGAATATGAACAAGAACAGAGAACAGAGCAAGTATCATAATTCTTATTGGATGAATGTATTGAATAGCTATTATAGAATGGGCATCAATATGGACGATCCTGCAAACTTTGAGAATATTGTCAATTCGATGACTCCGGAGGATATTCAGAACTTCGCCAAGAAATTGTTTAAGGATGCGGATATATTGGATATAATGTTCGTTCCAAAGAAGTAAAGGTCCCGTTCGGCCTTGTGTCATAAAAAAACAGCCTTGAAGGTGTAAGTGCCTGTCATCTGAGTGATGCGGGCGCAAAACCTTTAAGGCTATGAAGTCGGGCATCTTTTGAGTGGAGACAGTGTGTGAAAGAAAAAACGCTATAGAGTGGGTAAAAGGTCACACACGAGCCCGTCTCTTGGATGTGACATATTTATGGGGAACAAAGGACGCCTTGAACACGATAAAGGGTATGCTTCTCTCCACCATAATACCGTTCGTGGAGAGGAATCCAATTCCTACTTTACCCTATCTAAACAAAGTCAGGGTCGGCATTAGGACGAAAGTCCTTAGGCGTTTTCTCTTGTCCCGATATTTAGGGTGAACCTATATGGAATGATCGTGTCACGCATATTAAGTAACGTTAAAACACAGAATAAACCATGCTATTATAAATATAAAGGTATATTTTTGTGACAAAAATTGATAAATCTATATCGGGTGGGTAAAATGGGCCCACCCGATTCTTATGGTGATAATTATTAAACAATTTAGTAATTAATTATAAAACACATGTTATGAATTTAAAAGAATTAGCTAGAAAGGCTATCTCAACTCTCTTTTTGAGTATGCTTTGTTTGGTTGCTTTTGCCCAAACCGCAACAGGTTTGGTGAAAGACAAAACAGGTGAACCTATGATTGGTGTGAATGTATTGGTAAAAGGAACAACCAATGGTACGATTACGGATTTCGATGGTAAGTTTTCAATTCCGGATGTCCCGAGCAATGCCACTTTGGTAGTTTCCTATATCGGGTATCTTACCAAAGAGGTAAAATCTGGAAAGAATTTGGTTATTGTATTGGAAGAAGATAACAAGACTTTGGATGAGGTCGTTGTTATCGGTTATGGTACAATGAAAAGACGTGATTTGACAGGAGCGGTTGCTTCTGTTACAGGTGATAAGTTAGCGGCTAATCCGGTTGCCAATGTCGCACAGGCTTTACAAGGAGCGCTTCCCGGGGTGTCTGTGACTTCTCAGGACGGTCGTCCGGGTGCTAGTATGTCTATCCGTGTCCGTGGGGGGGGGTCTATTACTCAATCTAACGACCCTTTGTTTATCGTAGATGGTGTTCAAGTTAGCACAATTGATGATATTCCTGCCGACAATATCGAAAGCATTGATGTATTGAAGGATGCGGCTTCTACTGCTATTTATGGTGCCCGTGGTGCAAATGGTGTAATTTTGGTTACGACCAAAAGTGGTAAAGATGGAAAGACCACAGTAAAATATAATATGTATTATCAGATTAAGGAGAATCCAGAAACTTTGGAGGTAATGGATGCTTATGATTATGTATTATGGAACTGGGCATACGGAACCGCATATGGTGAATCTTATGGCAATGGTGTGGCTAAATATTTTGGATTAGGTTCGCAATATGGCAATCATCTGGAGGAGTATAAAAGTGTAAAAGCCCATAATTATATTAATGACATGATGCGTACCGCCGCTACTTGGAATCATGACATTTCTTTGAGTGGTGGAAATGAAAAAACAAAATATTACGTATCCGTAAGCTATTTAAATGATGAAGGCATACGTCTTAATTCAGATTTCCGTCGTTGGGGTGCGAATTTCAAATTTGAACAGAAAATAAATAAGAATCTGTCTGCGGACTTTGATTTACGCTACAGTGAAACCCGCATAAATGGTACTAAGTTTGACTATGCGTCTTCAGCATATACTTATCGTCCTGTCGATAATCCGTTAGGAGATGGGGATGCTTCAGGATTTGGTAACGGTTCCCCCTCTGTAGAAGAAGCTCGGAATGTGGTTGATGTGATGAACAATTATCAGAATATCGCAGACAACTATCGTCTCCGTGCAAAAACAGGTCTTACATGGAATATTATAAAGGGTCTGACAGCGAAGACAGAACTTTCGTTGAGTCGTAATTGGAGAGAGACGCAAAATTGGAATGGAGGGAAAAATCCAGATGACACGAGTTTCAGTGTCGCTAAACTGACGAAAAGAGACGGATATGACGTACGTTGGGCTACCACTCTGAATTATGAGCTTCAAGGTCTGGGTGATGCCCATAGTGCTTCGATTTTGTTAGGTAACGAAGTCTTGTCTTCAAAATCGAATGAGACTGTAATCCAAGGTGGTGGATATCCTTCAGGATTTACGATGAGCGACGCTTTTGGATTGATGAATATGACGGACCCTTCTAAAAATAAAGACGAATATAGTCACGTAGTAGGAACTCCTTCTCATACGAATTCTTGGTTTGCGCGCGCTAATTATTCTTTGCTTGGACGTTATTTGTTTACTGCTACTTTCCGTGCCGATGGCTCTTCTAAGTTCGGGCCGAATAATCATTGGGGATATTTCCCTGCAGCCGCTTTCGCATGGCGCTTATCTGATGAACCATTTATGCAGAAGGCATCGGATTGGCTGGATAATTTGAAATTACGTGTTTCGTATGGTACTTCTGGAGCTGATAACATTGATCCCTCTTTATGGAAAGAAACATGGAAAACCCAACAGATTGTCATTGATGGTCAAACCGTAACCGGATATGTTCCCGGCGATCTGTTAAGTAATCCGGATTTAAAATGGGAAACAACAATATCCCGTAACGTGGGAGTTGACTTCGGCTTCCTGAATCGCTTTAATGGAAGTTTGGATTTATATTGGAATACCACCAAGGACATTTTGATGAAAGTTCCTTGTGATGCGTCTTCCGGATATAAATATCAATATCAGAATGCGGCTCAAACATCCAATAAGGGTATCGAACTCTCTCTGAACGCTGATTTGGTCCGTACTAAAGACTTCAGATTGAATTTTGGTTTGACATATAACTATAATATCAATAATGTTGATGAGATTACGGCGAATGTGACAGCTGACACACATACAGGTTGGGGTTCTACCATGCGTATTCCATATTATGATTATGCAATCCGTGAAGGTTATCCTGTAGGTTTGGTTATGGGATTGCAATCGGCCGGCTTTTATTCAACTGCCGATTTTGATTATGTAGATGGTAAATATAAATTAAAGGAAGGTGTTCCTGATTTAGGGTCAATTGTAAACTATCCGAATGTCGGGCTGGCAGCAGAGGGCCAAACTGCTTTCCCGGGTGCGGCTAAGTTTGTTGATCAGAATGGTGATAAAGTGATAAATGATGATGATATTACTGTTATTGGTGAGGTTATGCCTAAACATACAGGTGGATTTACATTAAGTGGTAATTGGAAAAGCATTGATTTCTCTGCGGGCTTTACATATCAGTTGGATGGTAAGGTGTATAATGCAAATGCAATGCACAGTATGATGGGTAACAAGGATAATCAGTTGGGAGAGAATCGTTTGTCTTATGTCTCAGATACATATAAAATATATGATGTGAATGCTGATGGTGACTTGTATTTGGTAAGTGATCCTTCAGCGCTAGATGCCTTGAATAAAAATGCCAAGTATGCGTTGGCCTATTCAGAATATGGATTGACGACATCTGAATTTATAGAGAGTGCCTCCTATCTTCGTCTGAATACATTGACGGTAGGGTATACTCTGCCAAAGAATTGGACTAAGAAGGTCGGCATCTCCAATGCCCGTATTTATTTTACAGGGAATAATCTGTTTTTGATAAGTGGTTATTCTGGTTTGGATCCGGATGTTAACACGAATACGAATGCCGGTGGTGATGGTTTCCCAACACCTTATTATGATTATAATTCATATCCTAAGGCCAGAACATATACATTTGGTATCAATGTTACATTTTAAATCGAACTTATTATGAAAAAAATATTGTATTTATTCTTTTGTGCAAGTGGGCTTTTAACAACCGTTTCTTGTAGTAATTATTTGGATACGACATCTCCTTCTGTAGTGGATATTGACTTTGTGTTCTCTGATGTGGACAACACGCGTGCTGCTATGTATGGTGTATATGAAGCATGGCGTACTGTTGCGAGTACGAATGTGTTTGGAGACGGACTGTATTATGCCGCAGATGTTTGTGGCTCTGATATTGAGCGGCATCCTGAAGCTTTTTCTAATCAACCGGGAAGGCATTATCCTGAATGTTTGTATCAGAATGGTACATATACCGGCAGTTATGGACTGTTGTCTTATTTGACAGAAACGGGTGCTTATGCGCAATTGTATGAGCTGGTGGGTAAATCGAATGCCGTAATCAATGCATTGAAAGAATCTGCCAGTTATGAGGAATTTATGAATGGAACTCCTTCAGAATTGGGGCAGTTGTATGGTGAGGCTGTTACGGCTCGGGCGATAGCTTATCGTGAATTGATAAAAAACTTTGGTGACGTCCCTTTCCAATTGAAAAGTGGAGAGTCTGTCACACGACTTGCGTCACGCGATTCGATTTATGACTATATTATTAATGATCTGATATCTGTAGAACCTGTAATGTATCGAGTTGGTGAAACAGCGGCGATGGAGAAGAATATATTCTCGCGCACTTTTGTACAAGGATTGATTGGACGTATTTCTTTGGATGCGGCCGGATATCAGACTCGCCGTATGGATTTGGGTACGGATTTTTATAAAAACGGAAATGGTGAAGTGGTTACTTTGGAACAATTGGGTACGCCTAACAATAATGCGGGCGGAGCGGTTTATGCACGGCGTTCTGATTGGAGGAATTTGTACAATACGGCTAAAACTTATTATGAGATGGTTATCGCTAATCCCGGTAGTGCCAAGTTTAATGAAACGGACCCTCGTTCGACAAGTAGCAGAGGACAAATCTTTGATAACCCATATCAGTACTTTTTCCAGCAGATGAATGATTTGGAGTATGCTGATGAATCCATATATGAATATGCAATGACACAGGGTACTGGTAATGATTCTCGTCCTTATTCTTTCGGACGTCCTTCGGATGGTGGTGGCTCTAACGCATTCCCATGTAAAAGCTATGGGCAGGGACGAATTAATCCGGCATTTTATTATGGAGTGTTCTCTCCTGACGATAAACGTCGTGATGTTAGTGTTGCCGTTACGGGTAGTGATGGTAAGGGAGCTGAAAAACTTATACCTTTTACTCCAAATTCAAAAGCTACGGGAGGTGGTATGTCTTTGAATAAATGGGATGAATGCCGTATGGCCACTCCTTATGTGCAAAAGCAACGTACTTCTGGTATTAATGGTCCTTATATGCGTTTGGCTGAAATATATTTAAGTTATGCCGAGGTTTGTGCGGCTTTAGGGGATGACGCTACAGCAAAGACCTATTTGAATAAGATTCGTGAACGTTCTTTCCCGGCAGGAAAGGCAAATACAGATGCGTTTATAGCATCTTGTGGAAGTGTTCTGAAAGCTGTGATAGAAGAACGCGGCTTTGAATTCGCAGGTGAAGGAGATCGTCGTTGGACATTGATTCGGACCGGTTTCTTATCTGAGGCTATTCAAAATATAAAGGAGATGACCAAGGCAATGATGGATGGTTTAAGGAATACAGGATATTATACATTTGAGAATGGCAATACAATTTCAAAGTATGTATGGACGAAGTTGGTTGATGCCGGAACGACGTATGGTTACCGTTTGACGACAGAATGTCCTGAGAATGCCAAAGATGATCCTGTATTGTATCCGGGATGGCGTGGTCAGAATGATGATTGGACTGCTGTAGGAAAAGCTGCCGGCATTAAAGATGAAACTTTGGAGAAAAATCTTACGGCAGGTAATCTGACTAATTTGGCAATTAAAGGGTTATTTACATACATTGATCCCGAAGGTGAAGAGGCTAAAGCATTAGAAGCGGATGGATATACGAAAGTTAGTTGGGGACAAGCATTATTGGATAATTATGATGAGTATTATACTTATTTGTTCTATGATTATGATTATGTAAGTGCTCCCATTTATTTATGGCCGTTTACTCCGAATGCGATTTCTACTACAGGCTTTACTAACGGTTATGGTTTTAAACAAGAATAAATAAACGATAAATAGCTGGCTCTTAATAAGCCATTTTCAGCGGGATATTTGTAAGCAAACAGTATCTCGCTGATTTTTTTTGAAAATAAACATTTGAAAACTGCAGATATTTTTTCTAGAAAGCAGACGGCGAGTTTGATAGCTTCAATGGGGGCAAAGGCAAGTGTGTTGATAAGAAGTGTATTCCTACTATATACTTAATGAATTAAAGTAACATGAATTCGAAATAAAATCAGAAAACATCAAGTTGCCCAATTGATAAAGTTCACCTCAATGACAGGTTTCTTATCAAAGAAGCAATATGCCGAGATGGCCGACAGGAAACGGGCAATCCGACAGCCTCCTTATGGCATTGCTTTTCAAATAAAAGTTCGTTCATCTTCACATCTTCACTTCCTCACAATCAACCACGAGTCAAACAGTTACAGTGAAGATACTCCATTTCTTCTGATGCGGGCGTATCCATGCGAAAGTGAAAAAGTGAAGATGGATAAGATATGTATTTTTTACGGATATAAGAGGAAGCGGAAAAACTGTCGGAGTTTTCCAAAACTTTCTTAAGAATCTTTCCGAAAACTCCGACAGTTTCGGCGGAGATTCTTAAGAGTTTTTCCTTGCACTTTCTTTTTAGGTTAGGGATTAATTAAAAAGTCTATCATTGAAGCTCCTGTCACTTAGAGAAAGTTGCGGAAATTTGTTTCGCTGCTTCTTTTATGGCTTCCTTAATGTCGTGACCTGCTCCAGCCACACCAAGTGAAGAATAAGCACCCCGACATGAGGCAACCGGTCGCCCGGTAGAGTAATCAATGAAGTTCACGGTTACTGTAGTCTCCTCCTGCTGTACGTTAACACCATATTTAACCAACAGTCGCTTACAAGTTTCAAGTGGGAGTTTTCAACGGCATCAAACAGCTGAATCTCATACTCCATCAACTCTGCCGGGATATGGTATGTATCGTTGTTGATGATTGACGCGTATTCGGGGCATAAATCATAAGTGGGTAGTAATGATACAGTTGAAAAGTATTCCAATGTTTTGTTTGTTTCTTGTATTTCCGTTCACCGTCCACCGTCCAGCGGCCGCTGGACGGTCCATGCAGATAGGTGCGTCGGCTTTTGCGGCTATCTGACTTCACCGTTCAGCGACCGTTGGACGGTGCGTGGAGCTTTGACAATTCTATCGTGAACATACTTGGGCCATTGCTGCTTATTGTAAGTTTCTGGTTTTGTAGTGAAGAACAGGAAAACTTTTGGATTGTTTATATGCAGGTCGTTGTTTTTCTTTTTATCTTTGCGGAAAACGGCGGAATATCGCAGGAAAGTAGGATTATTCGATAAAAATGGAATAGTATATGCATGTTAAGTTAGGAAAATTCAACCAGTTGGAAGTCGTAAAGGAGGTTGATTTCGGTATGTACCTGGATGGGGGAGAAGATGGGGAAATCTTGCTTCCGTCCCGTTATGTTCCCGAAGAATGTCGCCCGGGGGAGGTGTTGAATGTGTTTATTTATCTTGATAATGAAGAACGTTTAACCGCTACAACTCTTACTCCTTTGGTACAAGTGGGAGAGTTCGCTTGTTTGAAAGTGGCGTGGGTAAATCAGTTTGGAGCCTTTTTGAATTGGGGCTTGATGAAAGATTTATTTGTTCCTTTCAGCGAGCAGAAGGTGAAAATGCAGGTGGGAAAAAACTATGTCATTCATGCGCATATTGATGAAGATAGCTATCGGATGGTTGCTTCTGCTAAGGTTGAACGCTATTTGTCGAAAGAGATGCCGGAGTATGAAAGAGGGGAACTGGTGAGTATTCTTGTTTGGCAAAAGACGGACTTGGGCTTTAAAGCTATTGTAGATAATCTCTATAGTGGATTGCTTTACAGGAATGAAGTTTTTCAGGCTTTGGAACCCGGTATGCGTATGCAGGCATATGTGAAACAAGTAAGGGAAGATGGTAAAATAGATCTGGAACTACAGCGTGGAGGAGCCCGTAAGGTGGATGATTTTGCAAATGTCCTGCTTGGTTATATGAAAACGCATGGCGGATATGTTCCTCTTCATGACAAAAGTGACGCAAAGGAGATTTATGCGACTTTCGGTGTGAGCAAAAAAACGTTTAAGAAAGCAGTGGGAGAGCTGTATAAGAAACATTTGATTGTATTGGAGGCTCGTGGACTACGTTTAAACGAATAACTGTTTTTCATGTTGAAGAAGCCTCCGGTCTCTACTGGATAAGTGTTTCTTTGGACAGAATTGCAGGATTGGAATTTGGAAAACCGGTGTTTTCCCTACCGAAGAATAGGGAAACCCCTATGCATATTTAGGGAAAAACTTTCGTAATGAGGGTTTTTCTTTTTTTATATTTGCGGTATGGATAAACCAACAACAGAAGAACAATGATGAAAAAATTAGCTATTACCCTTTTTTGTGCGGCTCTTTTGGCGTGGAGCTTGCCGGGCCGGGCTGCAATGAGTTTGTCGGAGATTCGCCGGAATGCGCGTTTTTTGTCAGACCGTATGGCTTATGAACTAAGTTTGAACTCCATTCAGTATGGGGATGTGTACGAGATCAACTATGATTTTCTTTACGGTGTTCGGCTTGTGATGGATGGAGTGGTAAGAGGAAATGAATCGTCTATAGATCGTTATTATGAATATTTGGATATGCGTAACGAGGATTTGAGTTATGTATTGTCACGCCGTCAATATTTGGAGTTTGCCGGAAAGGAGTATTTCTATCGGCCGATATATACCGACCGGAATATGTGGCGGCTGAAAATCTATGGAGTATATTCCAATGTGACATATTTTTATTTCTCCATACCCGTGAATTTCTATACTTATAATGGTATTCATAGTAGAAGCCGTTATCATGGCGGGTATTATCGCGGACGTTATCATCATAACCTGTATCATGGCCCTTTATGCCATATTCGCAATCACAAGGCATACGATGACTATCGTTGGCATGATTTTAGGGTATCCTCTCGTCTGGATAGGAAACCGTCCCGCTATGTTCCCGTTCGTCCGGGGCGTTATGACCATCCTGATAAGAATCCCGGAATAAGTAATCGTCCCAATCAAAATGACCGTCTGGATAAAGGCCATTCTTCCAGCCGGGGAAGCAACAGACCGAATAACGGTGTTCGTCCTAGTAAGAGCCGACTGCGGCAAGTATCTCCAGCTGGAACTTCCCGTTCGGATGGAGAGAAAAAAGGAACAGTCGTTTTCAATCATGATGCGAAACGTAACCGCTCCGGAGCTTCAAGAAGGTAAAGGAGGTGTTTTTATGAAAGCAAAAAGGAGATTCGGTCTGGAATCTCCTTTTTGGTTAGGAATAAAAGTATTATTGAAAAACTCTTTTTTCCTGGATTCTGGCTTTCTTACCGGTAAGTTTGCGTAAATAGTACAATTTCGCTCTGCGTACTTTGCCCACTTTATTTACAGTAATGCTATCAATGGCAGGTGATTCAATAGGGAAGATACGTTCTACGCCTACTGTTCCTGACATCTTACGTACTGTAAAACGTTTTTTGTCGCCATGACCTGAGATGCGAATAACAACACCACGATACTGCTGTATACGTTCTTTGTTACCCTCAACGATACGATATGCTACAGTAATCGTATCACCCGCTTTGAATTGGGGATGTGTTTTGCCTGTAGCAAATGCTTCTTCAGCAATTTTAATTAAATCCATTTGTTTGTATTATTAAATTGTTTATCGTTACCAACGCAACATGCCAAGTTTCTCTTCCTTTGACAGCGATTGCGCGGAAGCGGTGCAAAGTAACAAATTATTTAGCAGACATACAAGTGTATGGAGAATTTTTTGAATACAAGTATGGCTGTTCTTGTTTTTTTGTTTACTTTTGAAGCATAAATCATAAGTGGGTAGTAATGATACAGTTGAAAAGTATTTCAATGTTTTGTTTGGCTTCCGTTTTATTTTGGGGAAGTGCTTGCCATAGGGCTTCCTATACATTGTTTTCTGTACAAGGAGGACGTTCTGAAATAACTTCTGTCTATGATAAGAATCAGGATACGGAATCTGTGTCCGTTTTAGCTCCTTATAAGGCGAAAGTAGATAGTGTGATGTCTCCGGTCGTAGGTGAGTCGGCAATGAATATGGCTGCAGGTCGTCCCGAAAGTTTGTTGTCTAATTTGATTGCGGATGTATTGCGGGAAGCTTCAGAGAAATATCCGGGTAAGGAGGCTGAGATTGGTTTGGTGAATGTGGGAGGTTTGCGTGCTTCGTTGGCTGAGGGGGATATTACCTATGGAGACATCTACCAGATATTACCTTTTGAAAATACATTATGTATTGTTTCCTTGACGGGTGGCCAATTGCGGCGGTTATTTGAAAATATAGCAGCTGTAGGCGGAGAAGGTATTAGTGGAGTCTATATGGTGATTTCGAAAGATAAGAAATTGCTGGATGTCAAAGTGAATGGAATGCCGATTGATGCCAATCGCATTTATCGGGTTTCTACGATTGATTATCTGGCTGAAGGCAATGATGGGATGGATGTGCTGAAGGACTTTGTTGAAAAATTTCAGCCGGAAGGTGCTACGTTACGGAACTTATTTCTCGATTATGTTGTTAATCTGCATAAAATGGGTAAAAAAGTAACTTCTTGCATGGATGGACGCATTACAGTAAAATGAAACAGACAATGAAACAGAATCATATTTCGAATCGCCGGGTTGCTTTAATCTGTGTATTATGCCTGTATGTATGGCTTCCGGCCCAGAGTATAAAAGAACTTTATATTTTTCATACCAACGATACGCATAGTTGCATTGAACCTATAGGGGCACATAATCCGGATACGGCTCAGGCAAATAAAGCCGGATTTGTGCGAAGAGCCACTTTTTTGAAAGAGATGCGGAAACAACATCCGGATATGTTGCTTTTTGATTCAGGAGATTTTTCTCAAGGCTCACCTTATTATAATATATTTAAAGGTGATGTGGAAGTAAGCATGATGAATGAGATGGGTTATGATGCCGGTACGATAGGTAACCATGAGTTTGATTTCGGATTGGATAATATGGCCCGTTTGTTCCGGATGGCAAAGTTTTCGATTGTGTGTGCAAACTATGGTGTAGAGGGTACGGTATTGGAGGGCCTTGTGAAACCTTATGTTATTTTGCACCGTGATGGTTTGAAAATAGGTGTTTTTGGACTCAGCCCGAAACTGGAAGGTCTTGTGCAACAGAAAAATTATGAGGGACTTGTATATAAAGATCCGATACGGTGTGCTAATAAAGTTGCCGCACTGTTGAAGGAACAAAAACATTGTGATGTAGTTATTTGTCTTTCTCATTTGGGATGGAAAGGTCGGGAAAGTGATGAAGTGCTGATTTCTGCTACTAAAAATATTGATGTGGTATTGGGCGGGCATTCTCATTCTTATTTTGAAACTCCGATTTATTACAAAAATCTGGATGGAGTGGATGTTCCCCTTCAACAGATGGGAAAAAACGGACGTTTTGTCGGAGAGATAGTCTTGGAATTTCAAAAAGACTAACAGGTACGCCCAAACAAGATTCAATATTCTGGTCTAAGAATCCACGTCCATTATTAGGCTAATAGCTATATAATAGACATATTCACATTGAATATCAAATAAATACTCTTGCATCTACCTTCTGAATTTAATCTCCATAGAAATAAGTAGCCGTAGCTCCTCCGTCCACCAAAAAGTCCGCACCTGTGATAAATGCTCCCCGATTGCTCATCAGCAGTTCGGCTACGTTTGCCACCTCATCAGCTGTCCCGGGACGACCTACCGGACATTTTGAAAACATATCCTTATAGAATTTTCCCCGTGGTCCGTTGAACTCATCAAGGGCAAGCGGCGTAACAATGATGCCGGGTGAGATGGAGTTAATGCGTGCGCCACGTTTGCCCCATTTGATGGCTTCCGCCATCACACGCTTCACATTGCAACGTTTTGCCAACTGATAGGCATGGAGAGTATCACGGATGTTGCAAGGTTGCAGAAGTTCGAGGGCTAAAAGTTTTTCGGTAACTGTGCAGGCAAGCAGTCTGTCCGCTTCCTCTCCGAGTGCAGGCAACCTGTGTCCCGATTGGCTGGAAATTGTCACACCCATACCACCAGTCTTGATGATTTTCCCTATTTCCTCCAGCAGAACTGCCGTACCGTACAAATCCACTTTCAAAATGGATTCGATGGAAGCTTGCGATGGAGAAACTCCGGCGGCATTGACGAGCATCGCAATTTCTCCGTATTGCTGTGCCTTGCCTATCAATCCGAGAATGGAATTTCGTTCTGATAAATCCATTTTGGTAGGAACGGCATCGAAACCAGCTTTATTCATCGTATTAGCGACCGCTTCCGCATTCTCCAGCCGTTTGTCGCCAACGACTATCTTCATTCCATATCCTATGCGCCGGGCTATCGCCATCCCTATTTGTCCGCCTCCGGTCAGTATCATTACATTCTTTTTCATGTCTTTATCTCCTCTTTGTTAAAGGTTCAGTTTGTCAATCCAGTTTTTTACACTTAGCCGGGCTTGTTCGTGTCTGTCTTGTGCAGTTACCCCTTGCACGGCGAGTCCTTTCAGAAAAGTTGCTCCCTTGCAAGCGTTTTTCAGTTTGCCCTCTGTACTGCCCAGCCCACTACCTTCGTGAGTACAAAAAGGTATGACGGTCTTACCCTGCCAATTATGCTTCTCAATGAACGTATAGACAGCCATCGGCGCATCGCCCCACCAGTTGGGATAGCCGAGAAAGATGATGTCATAATCTTCTACGTTTGCATCGCCCTTTATAACAGGACGTGCCTTGCTGTTCAATTCTTTCTTGGCCACGTCGATACACTTCATGTAATCGGCGGGATAGGGTGTCACGGTTTCGATGTGGAATAGGTCGCCTCCAGTCTTCTCGCCAATCATTTCGGCGATAATTTGGGTATTCCCTTTTTCAATATAGCCCACGTTGTAATTCTCATCGGCGCGTGAGAAAAAGGCTACCAACACTTTTTTATTAGTCATATTGCTTTCTCCTTTCTTTGTTGATTGGTTGTGTGCAAATGATGCCAACGGCATTATTGCCGCCAGCATCATCATGTACAGGTTGATTATTTTCCTTTTCATATACGCTGTCATGCCAATGGTGGAACAGAGGAATAAACAAAATGCTGCTCACGCTCGGCAATCCACCAGCGGCCGTCCACCTTTACATACTTGTCATAGTATCGGACTGCGTGCAGCGTTAGCTTGTCCTTGCCGTTTTCTTCTGTGACGAGAGTGGCGATAGCATAACAAGTACCGGTAGCGTGCGTTTCGTCCGTGAAGTCCACCACCTGTTGCCCGTTCTGGTGGAACGAAGCCTTTGCCGCCCCGAATGCCTTGTACTGTGCAATCATGTCTTCCACATTGTGGATGTCCATGCCTAGTTTCTCACCGAAATACACTTTCAGTTTTACATCCGGACGGAAGATTTCACGATAATAATCTTGGTTGTTCTTGTCCGATTCGGTTGCATAGCGGTCTACTAAATCTTTCAACGCCATGCGGCATTCCAATTCTTGTTTCATTTCATAATCTGTTTATTGTTCACGCTACAAAGTTAGACGGTATCTCCCAATCCGATGTTATACAAAACACGGACTGGCTTCACAAATCTACCGATTTTTTCTCGCTTTCTGGCGCAAAGCCGATGAAGTTCATTACCTTTGCCCAAACAACTCTCAAATGACGATGATATGGAAAAGACTTTATTGAATATAGAAACGGTGACGGAATACGACGATATGCTCGGCGTGGAAACCCTGCATCCGCAGGTGAGCGTGATAGACCTTTCGAAAGCGAAGCCGATGCGCCACATGCGGCACACGTTCAGTTTCTACGTGGTGTTTCTGAAAGACGAAAAGAACTGCAATCTGTTTTATGGCCGCCAGCGATATGATTACCAGAAAGGATCGGTGGTTTGCTTGGCTCCGGGGCAGGTCATCGGCATCGAGGACACGGGCGAGGAGTTCCAGCCCCAAGGTTACGCGCTGTGTTTCCATCCCGACCTCATCCGTGGCACAAACCTCGGACGCAACATCAAGGAATATACCTTTTTCTCTTACGAGATCAATGAGGCGTTGCACCTTTCGGAACGGGAACGTGCTACCTTCATCGATTGTCTGGCAAAGATACAAGAGGAACTTCAACACTCCATCGACCGGTTAAGCAAACGACTGATAGCAAACAACATCGAGCTGCTACTCAACTACTGCCTCCGCTTCTACGAACGCCAGTTCATCACGAGGCAGGGCGCTAACCGTGACATTCTGACCCACTTTGAAGCATTACTCGACAATTATTTCACAGGAGATAATGCCATGCAGAAAGGACTGCCCACTGTTAAATATTGTGCCAGTGAGTTATGCCTTTCGCCCAACTACTTCGGTGATCTGATTAAGAAAGAAACAGGCAAGACCGCTTTGGAGTGCATTCAAAACAAAATCATCGGCATAGCCAAAGAACAACTGCTTATTCCGTCCAATTCAATTAGCCAAGTTGCCTACGGTCTTGGCTTCCGATATCCTCAACATTTTACACGGGTTTTCAAGAAAGCTACCGGTATGACACCCAATGAATACAAGGGAGAACTTGCATAATAATCAATCTGGATGCTAAAATTCAATTTTTTATTTTTTTTGAGGTATCTTTTTGTGTTTTACCCTTTTCACTTGCCTGTGGAAGATTGTTAAAGTGGAATCTACGTCGACTGTTTCCGTCAGTTTCTCGTATGCGTTGACAGTTACGGCCAGTTCCGGATGCATATCATTAAGCATGACCGTAGCCACTTTTGTTTATCAGCAATTGTTCTCAACCGACTGTTTTCCTCTCGGTATTATTTATTCTGACATAGCATAGCTTTTTTCTATGTAAGGGTCGAATTAAAGAGCCGTTAAATACGGGAGATATTACTTTTTTTCCTATTTTTGTAAACTTTCTTAGATAGAGATATAAAATATATGCATACCAGAGAAGAAAAATTAGAGGCATTTGGTCGTTTCCTTGATATATTGGATGAATTGAGAGTGAAGTGTCCTTGGGATAGAAAACAAACAAATGAAAGTTTGCGTCCGAATACGATAGAGGAGGTATATGAACTTTGTGATGCGTTGATGAAAAATGACACCAAAGATATTTGCAAAGAGCTGGGCGATGTTTTGTTGCATGTGGCTTTTTATGCAAAGATAGCTTCTGAAACCGGTGATTTTGATATTAAGGATGTTTGTGACAAGTTGAGTGAGAAGCTCATATATCGTCATCCGCATGTATTTGGGAAAGTGGAGGCTGATACGGCAGAAAAGGTTACAGAAAATTGGGAACAGTTAAAATTGAAAGAGAAGGATGGGAATAAATCGGTGTTAAGTGGTGTGCCAAACGCTTTGCCTTCTTTGATTAAAGCGTATCGGATTCAAGACAAGGCGCGCAATGTGGGGTTTGATTGGGAACGGCGTGAACAGGTGTGGAACAAAGTGAAGGAGGAAATAGGAGAGTTTCAGGCAGAGTTAGATAATATGGATAAAGATAAGGCAGAAGCGGAATTTGGAGATTTGTTCTTTAGCTTGGTCAATACAGCAAGACTTTATCATATTAATCCGGACAATGCATTGGAGCGTACAAATCAGAAATTTATCCGTCGTTTTAATTATCTGGAAGAACTTATTCTGAAAGAGGGAAAAGATTTGCGGCAGATGTCTCTCGAAGAAATGGATGCCATTTGGAATGAAGCTAAGGATAAAGGATTGTGATTATAAATTAAATATTAAAATAGTATGGGTAATATAATGAATTATGTGGGGATAGGTGCGTTGGTTATGTTAGTGGCATGCCAGTCGAAACCGAAGCAGGATATTGAAATTATTGATGTGCATGATACATCGAATGAAGTAACTGTTTCCGGTTCTATTTTAGATGCGACTATGAATACGCTAACATTGCTGACGGAGGTGGGAGATACGGTTACCTTCAGTACATTGGATGCGGAAAAGAAAGGTACGATTTTGATAGGGGACAATGCAGAAGTGACTTATGAAAATACGGATGAAAATCAGAAAGCTGTTAGTCCTATGGCCTTTAAAGTCATTGTTTCACCAGCTCCCGGACGTTTAATTGGAGCATGGGTGGAACCTACTGTTATCGGTGATATTCCTTATCAGGGTATTAGTATAGAGGAAGATGGAGTAGCTGCTTCTATTAATATGGAAACATTAACTTATGAAAGCTGGGCAATAGTAAAGGGAGAGTTAGTTTTGAAATCTACCAGTGAAGGAGGTGGCCAGCCTATTACTTGCGTGGATACCTTTAATATTTCGGTATTGACTCCGGATTCTTTAATTTTGGAGAATGCGGATTATACATTACGTTATGGAAAGTTGAAACACTGATTGGAATGGAGTCGGGATATTTTGGATAATGAAAGGAAGTTTATGTTTCAGATTGGGCTTCTAAATTGGAAATTTAAGAGAAAGATAGGCGTTTAGAGGCAAGGCTATTTTTCCCTTTGTTATTCTTTTTGACGAATTTTTCATATTTGATGCTTTCCCAATAGGATGTAAATTAAACAGGGTCCGCAGAATAAAATATTAACATTGCTAGGGATATTCAGTAAATGTTCCTAAAAATAAAATGGCATATGAAGATTACATATCATAATCCCTTCAAATGCCATT
>CANQSM010000040.1 GCA_947626525.1 uncultured Phocaeicola sp.
TCAGGAATTTTTACAAATATAATCTATTGATAATTAGATGTTTAACAATAGACTTTTAATTTTTGTCATCTACTAAATGCTAAATTAATAAGCAGCAAAATTGTATATAACAAAAAACTGATACCTGTACCATGTAAATCATAAGTTTGCCACTCGTTTTGGACATCATATAAATACAATGATAAGTAATATTCATATGTTTTCGGGGCTTTGAAACCATAATATAGCGGTTTCCCTTTTTTGCATACTACTTTCAGCCCTACAAGCTCGATATTACCAAAGTGTAGACCTTCATCATCGTGTAGTTGGCGATCTATGACATTTAGCGGAGCATAACCTACTTCTTCAAACTCTAATGATGGTATTTTGATTGTATAATCACCATTTTCAGCTGAAATATTATATTTCCTCCCCCCCCCCCGGTGATTAATCGGAGAATAAAACATATCGGGTTTAATGCTATCATTATTTTAAATTCGCTATAAATATTGTAGTTAGCATTTTAAATGCTCATTGCAAAGGTAACTATAATTCATGAAAATATGGAAAGTCCAATAAACTTTCTGCATATTGCAAGAAAACAAATACTGTATTCCTTATTTATTAATACTCAATGTTTTATAATTAAAACGGTAGAAATAGATACGTCTAATTTCAAAAATGATTCTAAAAACGGAGATTTAACATATTTAACCTTTGTTTTGGTTTTTAAAATGCGAAGCATTTGTGCATTTTTGACTATGTTTGTCCTTCGCTCTATATCTATTAGTTTGTGTCTATGACCTCTGTGAGTATCATAGCACTTATTATAAACAGACGAAAAAGGATTGCCCTTAGATGAATTAGACAATCCTTTTGTATATAACCATTGAACTGAAACTCACATTGCAGCGGTAACAAACAATCCATTATTGCCATATATCATTTGCACAAAAGGCAAGTCCTGTGATTGCTGTTCCTCCCACAATTCTTCAAACTGCTTTTTGTCAGTTACGCTTGGAGTGTTAGGCATATTAGGGTGTGAATGCCACTCACCCAAATATCTCACTTGATGATATGTCAATTTCGTTATCCTTTCATATTCAGTAGTTAATCCGTTAAATCCACGAACAAACGATACCGGGCTATGAATACTGTCCTTTGGGGCTGGAATCATATAATATACGTAAATACTATTATGGTCGCGGTCATAACTACCAAAAAGGCATCCCCCTGTTTCCTTATCTGGCGATGTGGCTGTCATTGTTTGTATTTCCTTTTCTACGGCATCGGAAATATAAATTTGAATACCACCTAATGCTTCATGATGCCAATTTGTTATTGTCATCGGCAAACTTAACACTATCCCATTTTCTGCGTCAAAGTGCCAAATATTCAAACAAGCTTGCCCTGACGTATAATATTTCCTAATTTGCTTTGAAATAATGGCTGACAACACACGTACATTCTCATAGTTAAGTATCATCGATTCCGATCTGCAACTGAAAGTGTTCGTACGCACAGTTTCTGTCTGTTCCAGATGTTGAGAAAACCTCTCATCTACTATTAGGTTACGATAATAATCCATCTCTAACAAGTCGAGACGAGTATTTCTTTCCTTGTCTTCTATTAGTAATACGACATCATCTCCCTTAGGGTTCAAGAAAGAGGTACATCTACGGAAAGTTTGTTCATCATTTGCAAGTTTCTTTTCAACCGCTATGGAAGTGCTAAAATCCATTACCAACTCCGTGTTCTTAAATAGACGTTCTCTATCATTTCGGTTTAACGTTAGAAAGTTTCCTTCTATGGCATTTATTTTCTGAAATAAGATGCCATGATAGGTGTCTTTGATGGAACGTACCTTTGAAGTCATCACTTTGTCTGTGGAAAGCGTATGTCGGCTAAGATTATGCGGTAGTAATATATCACAATCAACTAAATTGATTTCTTCGGAGCATCCTTGTCTCGCCCAATGGTCAATTACAGCAGATCCAAGTGTGCCAGTCCCGACAACACTCACTTTATTGAAGTTGTCTTTTATTCCATTATTAATGGTATTTCCACAACGTGAGGTCATGAAATCTAGAAGTGCCACTTCTACCGACAATTCATAAAACCATTTTTCAAACGCTTCCTTGCTAAGAATCTTCTTTTTATGTACATCCTTAGGAAGGCAGTTTGTCTTGATGAGGAACAATTCTTGTGAAGTCTTTTTATCATCTTTGCTTGTCTGAGTGATATAGATCGATATAACTAACGGAAGCGTAGCCTTTCCTGCTACACTTTTTGTTAATACAGCCAAGAGACTATCCGTCAAAGAGAATTGGTCTGTTGATTGAACGTCTTTCAAATCTCCCATTGTTTGGGGTATCCGTACAAAATTGCTTGCATGTATTTTTTCTGTAGAAATACCGATCAAATAGTGAGTGGCTTTACTTTTCTCAACAAACTCCAATGTAGAAGAATACTTCGTCTTTTGGGAGTACTTTATGTATGGATTACCACCCGAGCGTTCATTTAAAATACAACAGATCTCTTGAAATCCGAAGAACACTTCCAATGGACGGTTTGCCTCATGCAGTTTATTTATGCTATTCAGGCTAAACCAACGTCTTATTGAATTCAGAAAATCATGTGCATTAAATTGCGGCCGAATGTCAGCAAATGCAACATCCGATACACACAGTGATATTGGACGTGTAAACGGCTTTGCGTTTGAATGAGGTAGCTCTATTGGAAAATCTTTTCTTAATGCATATACTTCTGGCATATTGACGTCTTCTGGATGGCAAACAACTGCAATTACCTCTTCATCACGAATGTCAAAAACAGGCTCATCTGGAATCTCAAGATGCGTCAAGTGCATTTTGATGATAGCGTCACCTTTACTATTGACATAACATTGTACATCCTTTGTGTAAGGATGTACAATGGCTGCCTTATAGATTGCCTTGGCTCTAAAAAGTTTCAGGTGTTCACCTCTAATTGAAGAGCCATTTGTTATTTTATGATTATAATCTGTCATCTGCCAGCTCTTGGTGCAGGATTAGAAATAGATGTAGCTCCTGCTACCGTAGCATTCTCTTTCAGTGTCTTCCCGTTCTCGTTAATCTTAAAAACGATGGGCTGTGGTATATTCCCCACTTTGCTATGTGTCGCAGTATTAAGGAAATGTGAAGAACCTAACTTCAGCTTTTTTATATATTGTTGTTTAGCTTCATAACAAGGAGGATTGTTGTCATCGTTCTTAATCTCATTTGAAGAAGCTATAATATGAGCATAGTTATCAATCTGCTTATCCAATATGGCATCAGCAGATGGCTTGATTTCCTTCTTGTTATCAGAGTCATTAAAAAACGACCAAGAGCAATGATGAGGCGCAAGGAAAATATTCCACTTCAGTTTCTCTTCATCCGCATTATTGTCCAAAATGTGTTGCCAAATTTCGTGTTCAGCATCACCTCCCATCAGTACACGGCTCTTGTAACCCGTGTAGCCGTCTATTTTAAACCCAAACTGCACAACCACTGAAGTTGCATTCTTGTCATCATACTTCTTGCTAGTCTCAACATCTTCTTTGAATGGAGCATGAATAAAGATTTCCAACCAAGACAGACTTGATCCATGAACAGTTGTTACGAGTATGCCGGGAACATAACAATATCTGCGGTCGAACTCTTTGTTTTTATCGTATCCGATAATTCTCAAATAGTTGCCTTTAGATCCAAAGAAGTTCTTGTCATCATCATATAGTTTTCTACGTCGTTTCGCTTCTTTGCGTATATCTTCAGCAGGTGAAGACAAATTATTATTTAAGCCGCGAGGTGTAATCCACAATTCTTCTATGATAATCTCATCCTTATTTTTGTCCTTGTCGTAATCATCTACTTTGCCTTGGTAAAAGTTCCCTGCAAATCCTTTACAATGATCATCGTGAGGATGCGTACTAATAAAAAGATCCACAAAAGGACGCCCCAATCCATCCTTTTTCAGTTCTTTCAGCAAATCTGCTTTTACATCAAACATCACTTGCTTTCCATGACCATCGGTAAGGTCTGCCAAATCTGGCAATCCACTATAATGGCCTTGCCGTTATCTAACTTGATTAGCGTGCAATCAGCGTTGCCCACTGGATAATACTTAATAATGTGCTCCATAATTATTTCGTTTTTAAATATTCAATCAATACTTCTCTTGCATAATAATAACCTCTCTCTTTACAGCGTAACCCTACGAGTATTATTACAGCTAAAGCTATTAGCCATGCCCACCACAAATCATAAAACTTGGGCATAAGAACACCAACAGTTACTATTGCAAGAGTTAACATAATGCGAGAAAAAGCATACTGTGCATTGAAATCTGGCACACGAGTCTTTTCATTCGAGTTTGAGTAAGACATGGCTTTGCTAAACATTTTCCCTTCGCTAGCTTTGTCATCATTAAGTTCTTGTTTCAAAAGCTTAATAGTTTTCTCATATTCATAAAAACGAATGCGTCCAAAACCTGTATAATTTCCTGTCTTGCCGCAACAACTTGATTTGGGTGCCTTTAATAGTTTGTCAGAAGGTTTGCCTCCCATAAACCAATAATACAAAGGCTCTAATAATGCGCTTAATGCATTTAGCATATAGCCCATCACATACGCTAGTGACAACAATATTGTTGCATTAATGTTAAGTCTCTGCGGATATAGCGAACTACTACAATTGCGTCAGATTGTCTGTCGAATATGGAAGTCAATCTTGCATTGCTTTTACCTCTAATATCCCATCTTTTACATCTCTTTTTTACACCCAATTTTGACAAACATATCAAGGTGCTCTCTGTTTTGTTTGCAAATTTTATACCAAAGTCAAAATATGACACAACATACATTAAAATCTGACATAATTACAATATTTCACTGTCAATATGTCGTATTTATGCAAATTTACCATGAATTTTCGCCTATGTGTGAATAAAATTTGTTATCTTTGCATTGAATTTTCACTAAATATCTATTAAGATTATGCTATTGTCTGCCAAATTTGAAAATATATACTCGTTTAACGAGGAGACACGTATTCTTTTTACAGCAAGTAAAAGTGACCAATTACCATTGCATGTATCACGTGCAGAGAAACGTGACGACATTTCGGTACTTCGAATGGGATTGATTTATGGTGCTAACGCTTCTGGAAAGTCGAACATCATAAAATGCTTGGCTATCATCAAGGAATTTGCCTTGAATGGTTGGAGTAATCGCAAATACAACTACTTTAAGATGACAGATGAGCCACAAGAGCGTTCGAGCATCGAACTTGAGTTCAAAGTAGATAACCAATTCTTCGCTTACGGCGTAGCTTTCTCGAAAGGAGGTTTGTTGGAGGAATGGTTGTACAAGACTGGTAGTCGTATAGATGCAATGATTTTTGAACGCAAGCGTAATGGTGACAGTTGGGAAAATTCGATTGCATCACAGTATTTGAAAGCTGAGGATGGTCCATTCTTGAAGTTCCTGATTGACGGAACTCCGACCAAGGGCACTTTCCTAAGTGAATATATCAAACGTAATGGAAAGGGGATAGATGCTATAAAATCTGCTCGCAAGTGGTTTGAGAATCTGAATATCATCTTTCCCAATACACATAGGACGGATTTTCCATTCCGAGTAGTGAACGATACCCAGTTCAAGAACGTGATGCGTGAACTGCTTGGTTACTTTGGCACGGGCATATCAGACCTTCGTCGCGTTGAGTCGAAATCCGAAGAATTGGGCATTCCCGATGAAATCAGACAAAAGATTGAAGAAAGCCTTGATGGCAAGGATGAAAAGACAGGTGTCGTAATTCACAATGAAAACCGCTTCATCTTTGCAGAAAAAGATGAGTCAAAGAATCTGAAGTGGTATGAGTTGAAAACTATCCACAGAAAGGATGATAGCAAATCAGACTACATATTCGAAATGTTTGAGGAGTCCGATGGAACGTCTCGTCTTTTTGATTTCATTCCTATGCTTATCGACATGCGGGCCAATGATGCGGTCTATATTATTGACGAAGTGGATAGGAGTTTGCATCCGATGCTTACATTGAAACTGTTGGAGATGTACAACAGTTTGCTTAGAAGCAATTCGCAAATGCAGTTGATTTGCACCACGCATGAGTCAAATTTGCTTTCAACTGCTCCTATCCGGCAAGATGAGGTGTGGTTTGTGGAAAAAGACAAGAAAGGAGAAAGTCATTTATCTTCTCTTTGTGAGTACAAACCGAGAGAGAATGTACAAAAAGGTTATTTGAATGGCCGATACGGAGCTATCCCCTTCTTTGGTGAACTGAATAATATTAATTGGGACGATGCGAAGCAGGAATAGTTTGATGCGCGAACGTCGCGAGGCATTTCGTGATGCTCGCCTTATAGTCATTGCCTCCGAGGGCAAAGACACGGAGCGGATGTATTTCAAGGCATTAGCTAAAGAATACACCAATCCTCGCGTGCACGTACATATCTTGGAACGTAGTGTAGATGAACAGAATAACTCCAGTCCAGAATATGTATTAAAACAACTCAATGACTACAAAAGCCAATATGAGTTAGAAGCAGACGACGAGCTCTGGCTAGTAATAGACAAAGACCGCTGGACAGAGGCCATGCTTTCTCATATTGCCACGGAATGTCCACAGGAAGTTGCTATGCACATGGCTTTAAGTAATCCTTGTTTCGAACTTTGGCTATTATTGCATATAGAAGATGCCACATCGCTGATACCTGAAGAACAGATGCTATGGATGGAGAATCGTCGAAAGTCTAAAAATGCCGACCCATATTTGAAGGTTCGGTTGCGTCAGAAGATAGGTTCTTATCATGAGTCTTCCTACGATACACTAGCTTTGATAGCCCACGTAGAAGATGCGATAGAGCGAGCAAGAGCGTTGGATAAGAATCCTGCAGACCGCTGGCCTCAAACGCTCGGAACACGAGTGTACCTGTTGGCTGAGAGTATAATGAATAGAAACTGAATCAAGAATCTTATCCTACACCTCACGTCCATACAACGAGCAGGAAACATAACTCAAAGATCTCAACCAATGCGTCGAGTATTGGAGGACGATAGAGTTCTTCATCAAGACTAAAGAACTGCATGGTTACTTTGAGCGCAATGGCGGTAGTCTTCAAATGGCTATGGTCAATGCCAATCGGTCAATGGATGAGGTGCAAAAAGATGGCAGAGATTATACTTACTCCGAGCTTGGGAAGCTAATGGAAAAGCTGAACGGGTAGAGATAAAAAACTTCTGGATACAACAGAACTGTATAAAGGGATAAATCAGTATGATTAATTAGAAAAATCAATATACGATGTTGTTAGATAGGTCACAAATAGAGCAATGGGCAGACACCTATAATGCCAAAGGTGATTTCCCCCTGTTGGTTCAAAAGTTGGTATATGCTTCGACACCAGAGTTGACGAAGTGTAATATTCCATTTGGGAGTGCAGTGAATATGGGCGGTTTTGATGGAGAAGTTGAAACTACTCAGGGATCAGCGTATATTCCCAAAGGGAAGTGCATTCTAGAGTTTGGGACTAATAAAGATTTCAAAACTAAGGCAGAGGGGGATTATACCACAAGAACAGAGAAAGATTATGAAGGATTAAACAAGGCTGAGACCACTTTCTTATTTATGACACCAAGGTGTTGGGGCAACAAGAAAGACTGGGAAGAAGAGAAAAAGAAGGAATGTATTTGGAAAGATGTCAGGGTTTATGATAGTACATTGCTTGTGCAATTGATTCTGTCAGTCCCTTCTGTAGATATTTGGTTTTCAAAATTGGTAGGCATGCCGGCAAACAACTTAATATCTGGCAGTGAGCGTTTGAAAGAACTCTTGGAATGGAAAGATATTAAATTAGATGCGTCCTTCTTTACTGCAGGGCGAGAGGATATTGCTATGCAGTTGAAAGACTCACTCAGCAGCCAAACTATAAGAGCATATCGAGCCTCATCAAAAGAAGAGGCAATAGGGTTTATTTTGGCTGCTGGAATGTTATTTCCAGAGAATGAACAAAAGGATTTCTATTCTAGGACAATAGTTGTGGATGACAAGGCAGCTTTCAGACATATGGGCATTCAGAAAGGAGTGATAAATCTTGTGCCAGAATTTGATGATCCTTCTGTCTTGTTCCAAGCGGTTGCTAATGGTAAGATTGTGCTTGTTCCATTAGGTCCTGGTGATGACTTTAATATGGAGGCGGTGGAACTACCCAGTCCTGACCGTTTTAGATTGGAAGAAGCTTTGATGAAAAGCGGCATTGACGAAGAGAAATCCAAAAGACTTGTCAAAGATTGCTCGTGTAATCTAACAATGATTAAAAAGTCTTTGGGATTCCCTATATTTCGGGTGGACTGGTTGCTCAACGATGATGTTACAGAAGTAGTGCCTGCGCTTATCGTTGAAAGATGGAATGAGAACTGCGATGGAGACAAGGATGTGATAGCTTCTTTGTCAAAAATGGAGTATAAAGATTTCCATACATTAATGGTTCAATGGTCACAGAAGCCTGTTCCACCCGTGATGTCCGTAGGCGCTCTTTGGAGAATTACATCACCTCTATCTTTGTGGTCAGATATGTATAGTCATATCGGAGAAGAAGAAATTGGGGAATTAAAGAATATCTCAGTAAAGGTCTTAACTTGTGAGGATGAAACGTATTCTCATCAAATAAAACAAGGCCTGCTCAATTCACTTATTATTCTTGCATGGCATGGTAATCAAATTATAAAAGGGAAGTGCTCATTGCAAAAGACAGTGGATGAAGTGTTGCGAAAGGTAATAGATGGAGCGAGTGCTTCGAGATGGAATAGTTTGGCGAAGGTATTACCTCTTATAGCAGAAGCATCTCCTTCTGTGTTCTTATCTGAGGTAAAGCGTTCACTATTAGAAGAGGATTCGGCTGTGATGTCTATGTTCAATGAGAAGGAAGGCATCATTGTGCCTGAAAGCACTCATCCCTATTTACTTTGGGCGTTAGAAAGCCTTGCTTGGTTGCCTGAAGCATTGAAAGACGTGACAGAAATTCTGTTATTATTGTCTGAGAAAGACCCTGGAGGAAGGCTGAGCAACCGACCATTTAACAGCCTTGTTGAAATTTACTTGCCTTGGTTGCCTCATACAACAGCAACGATTGAACAAAGGTTCTCTATATTTGAAGAGTTGTTGAAATCCAATAACTCAAAGAATTGGGATTTGTTGATTTCATTGCTACCTAAGGAACACGGAGTTTCATCAGGAACACATCAACTTAAGTGGCGTGGCTACGATATGGTAGCACCGAAAGGGGCAACTTATGCGGATATTTGGAAAACAACGGAGTTCGCAGTAGATAAATTAATGGCAGTATATGATGGTGATGATCATAAAATGGCTGAACTGATTGATAAAATTGAACATATACCATATGTGTTTAGAAAGAAGCTTGTGGCCTGGATAAGAGAAACGGTAGTTCTTTAACAGGTCAATACCCTGAAACGAGAAAAGAACTTCGTGAAACGTTATGGTACCAGAATGTCATAAAGCCAGACAATGATTTGCGAATAACCGATGAAGAAAAAAGTAATATAAAAACAGCATACGAAGTTCTAACTCCGACAGATTTTGTAGAAAAGAATAAATGGCTCTTTGATGAATCGTTTCCTCGCTTCCCTAATGAAAAAGATGAAGAGGAGGGGAACGACCCTTATGATAATATGAGGGCATTGGATAAGATTCGAAAAGGTGCAGTAAAAGAATGGTTGGACAATCTTTCGTTAGAAAATATTCTTGATATTAGAAATAGTATAAAGGAGCCATATGAATATGGACGAACTTTAGGCGTTTTCTATGCTTATGATGGATTGACTGAACAAGTATTAGCTTTGATTTCAAATAAGGAGGAGAACAAATTTGTTAATGGGTATATACGGGGGTATGAAGGTGCTGTAGGCGAGCAGGAACTAATCAAATTATATGAAAGCATGTATTCTTCGATGTCGGAGGGAGATGCTTCTACATTCCTTTTATATATGTGGCCTTCTCAAGATTTGTTCGCTTTTCTTGATACTTTACCAGAAGGGATTCAGAACCAGTATTGGACAAACTATCATGGTGGTACATACGGGCCATATGGAGAGAATACGACATATGTCTTGAATAAAATGCGGTCTGTAGGTCGCTCGTTAGATGCCTTGAATGGATCATGGCATTATTGCAAAGAACTACCTACGGAAATACTCCAGAATATCCTTGTGGAGTGTCTCAATTGCTCTTTAGACGTGAACGAAAGAATCGATATGCTAGCATTGGGAAACTATATGGAAGAGCTTCATAAACGCACCGATGCAGATAAGGAGATGCTATTCAAATTGGAATGGATGTTAGTTCCGCTTATGCAACACCAAACCTCTAAATCGATTGTCAGTTTGATTTATGAAAAGATGGTTGAGGAACCTCAGCTGTTTGTGGAGCTCCTGACATATTTATATAGGCCCGAACATGGAACGGAATTGGATAATGATCCGGAAGAGTCAGAAGAGGAGTCTGTTGTTAAGAAGAACAATGCATTGCGTGTTTTTTATATACTAAGGGAGTGGGACAAAATTCCCGGTGTTGATAAGGAAGGCAATATTGATTTAGACTATTTGAAAGAATAGATCTCGAAGGCTATTCAGCTGGCGAAAGTGAAGGATAGGGAAAAGTTTGCATATCATCATGTCGGAGAGCAGTTTGCAAAGTATCCTGAAGGTGTTAAGAACTGGCCTCCAATGGTACTATTTGGCTTGATGGAAGAACTTGATTCGGAGTCTCTTTTCCATAATTATAGTATTGGGATGTTTAACAAAAGAGGTTTTACATCACGTGGGGGCTATGATGGAGGAGATATTGAAAGGAATAATGCGGAATACTTTATGGAACTGAGTAAGAAATGCCAGCTATTATATCCTCATGTAGCTAAGGTTTTCGAAGACCTTTCTCTGCAATATCAAAGCATGGCAAAAGAAATGGATGACCAGGCCGCAATTGCTAAGTTGGATTATTAGTTGTAAATTGATATAAAGGGCACGGGGACAATCACTGTCTCACTCAAAAATCGTGTGGATGCACACTATAAGCAGACTGTTCTGCAAATCATTTAACCATAACGTGAGTTCGACGAATTCAGAATAAGGCAAGCTGTGTGTCAATCGTTCTCGTAACATTGATACATGACTTCTTTGGAAAGCAGTGATATGCGGCTTTGTAGCAGGTTTAAGCGTGTATTTTGCCATCATGGCATCAAAAAACTTGCAGAAGTTAGAGAAGTTAAAGCCAGTACATTGACTACTCTCAGCGCTCAACTCTATACCCTCATCCCTTCATTCTTCATGCTGACCAAAGCGAAGCATCTCTGCCCTTTTTCACGCAATAGGCTGTAATGCCCGATGCAGCCGCTTGCGTTGGCTGATGTAGCCGCTTGCATTTTTCTGCCCTTTATAAGTCCTCGACAGCCGCTTCCATTTCCGCCTCCGCAAAGCAACCTGTCTATATAGTCCGTGGAATAGGGATGCACTTTCATCTCCTTGCGTTCTTCGCATAGCAGGGTGGGCGGTATGAGGGCGGCAAGGTATTCTTCAAAAACATAGATATACTACAATGAGTAAAAATCCAAATTCAACGTAATTGACTGATATTATAATGGTTATAATTCATCGAGCTCAGGTTAACCATAGGAAACAAAAACATCTCTGGCGGAAACTTGCAAGACATCGCAGTTTCCGCCAGAAAATATTAGTATAAGCAAACTACTTCGTTACAATATCATACAGACTCTTGTAGTCCTTGGCAACATCGTAGATGTAACCGTTATCGCTGATGGCCTTGAAGTGACGACGAGCGCACTCAATCTTACTTTCCTCTGAACCTCGGAGTTGAGAGCCCTGAAGGTCATTACCTTTAGACTCTGCCACGAAATAGACGTGCTTGACACTTCCTTCTCTGAAGGCAACAGCCCAGTCGGGATTGTACTTGCCCATTGGCGTGTTGATATAGAAACCGTTTGGTAACTTGGTATAAACTACCACGTCGTCTTCGTGCTCCAGGGATTCTGCAAAGTTCTTCTCTGTACCCATGCTGTCGAGCACTACAAGGTCATAGAGTGATTTCGTGGATTCGATGGCATTGATTCCAAGTTTACCTCGAAGCATGTTTTCGGTAAAGATGTCAGTCGAGAACTTATCGTTCAGTTTCTCATACTTGATACACTGTATAACGGCAAGTGCCTTGCAGTCATTGATAATCAAACCTGCCTTGATGATGAATTCTTCCGGATTCAGTTTGAACAGATGGAAGGTTGCAGGCTTGATGCCTTTCAGAATTTCGACAATCGTTTTACGAGTCAAACCTGTAGCCGTTACCAGTTTGCCAATAAGGTCGTAGGTCACTCCCTTGCCGATTGCCTCTGTTACATGAATGGTGCGAGTATTCCCCTGAGTCATTGCTACACCAGCCTCCAAGGATTCTTTATCACGTACGTTGTCAAGAGAACCTCCTTCTACAACAATGCGTATCTCCGTCACCTTCAGGTTATCATCCAATGCCTTGATGGATTTCTTCACAAGGTCAGATGTATCGAAGTTCACCTGATAGTAAGTGCGCTGGTTGATGCGTTTCCAAAGATTCTGGAACTCTTTCTTGTCAAAGTTCTCCTTCTGGAATTTTGCCGCCTTTGGCTTGCGTCCATCATCTGGTTTGAATGAAGACGGGTCAAATACAGTGTCAAGAGCAGCTATGATTCCGTCCTTCAAATCGTTAAACTTACCAAAGTCAAGAGTACCATTTCGCTTAGCTTCGTGATATTCCGCAGTCAACGCTCCTTCGTCATCAACGTAGTCTTGACGTATAAGGGCATTGTAGATGGCTCGTGCCTGCGCAAGGTCAAAACGCCCATTAGTACCGTCGGCTTTCGTATATGGTTTACCCTCAAACAGGTTTGGAGTGATGATGATAGGTCTGTCAGCACATGCTTCAGCCATTTCTGTCTGGAGTTTCTTGGCAAAGTCATCATAACTTTCACTGGCAATAACCGTGAGGATATTGGTATCAAAGACGTGATCACCCAACACATCGGCATCCTGACACTCTCCGTTCTGGTTCACACACAGGCGCATACCACGACCAACCTCCTGACGTTTCTTTGTTTCGTTGTCGGAGTTCTTTAAGGTACAAATCTGGAAAACGTTTGGATTATCCCAACCTTCCTTCAATGCAGAGTGTGAGAAGATGAAACGCACAGGTTCTTTTAATGACAACAAGCGTTCCTTGTCCTTCATGATAAGGTCAAAGGCACGTTCTTCGTTCTCGCCTTCCTTGTTGCCGGATTCAACAGCTTTTCCTTTCTTGTCCATTGAGAAATAGCCCTGATGAATTTTCTCCGCTGCATTGCGAGGGTCAGAAAGATAGCGCAGATAAGCCTCATCGCCAAATGTTGGCATAAGTTCAGAGAGTACATTTCTGTATTCTTCCTCAAACATTTTGGCAAACTTACCTTTGGTCTCTGGACCCTCATATAAACGGTAGCTATCCACATGGTCAATGAAGAAAAGGCTGAGCACCTTGATCTTCTGACCAAACAACTGACGTTCACGCTCCAAGTGGGTGCGGATAGTCTCACGTATCTGAATACGGCGCAAGTAATCTTCGTTGACAGCACCCACGGCATCACCTTCATGCAGAATTAGGCCATTGACAAAGCGGACAGTACCTTCTAATCCGTCAATACGTTCAACAATAAAGTTGTTCTTGTACTCATTCAGTTCTCCACTCTGGGCATATAAATCAAACCGTTCTCCAACCACTTTGCTTGTCTGCTTGGTGCCCGTTGCCGTCTTCACGTCAAAGCTGATGCGAGCCTGTGGATTGCCCTTGCTGATAATGATTTCCTCCAGATAAACATAGCCGTTGGTGGCTGTAGAACCAATCTGTTTGATACCTTTCACCTCTATCTTCTTGACCAATTTCTGGTTATAGGCATCAATGGCATCCAGTCGGAACATCATGTTATAGATGTCGCCCTTACGGTGCGTAGCACTATAGAGCAGAGTAAACAAAGGCTTGAACTGTGCCAACCCCTTTCGAGTCTTATTGCTTTTGTCCACACCCAAAACGCTTTGTGGTTCATCAATAATCATAATAGGATGACACTGGCTGAGCACATCGATAGGACGGCGACTGCCAAACTCATCACGCTTATCAAAGATGATACGTGCCGTCTTGTCAGCCTTCTTCATCTTACCCTTCACCATTTTGTCTTTTGAACTATCTTCGTCAAAAGAAGAGTTGAAGGCTTGGGTATTGATAATCATCACGTGCATACCTGCATCGCTGGCAAAGGCATCAATCTTGCTCAGTTGCTTAGAGTTATAGATGAAGTACTGCATTCGATTGCCGTTATACTCCTGGGCAAAATGCTCCTGCATACTCTCAAAACTCTTCAGCACACCTTCACGAATTGCGATACTTGGTACAACCACCACGAACTTCGTCCAGCCGTAACGCTCGTTCAGTTCGTACATAGTCTTGATATAGGTATAAGTCTTTCCTGTACCCGTTTCCATTTCGATGGTGAATGCCATGCCAACACCCTGTAAGTCTTGTAGGTAGTCCACAGGCTTCAATCCTTGTTCTTTCTGTATGGCACGTACGTTCTCACAGACAGCTTCTCGCGCGAGTACGACATTCTTATTTCCGAATCCAGCGAGTGTAAAGAATCCTTTATTCTTTCCCTGGTCAATGGTATGGTCACTCTGACCATCACTCTTAGGCTGACTAGTAAAAGCATTAGCTATAGAACGAGCCGCTTCTGTCTGGAATCGTTGATGTTTATATCTTATTTGCATGGCTTAAATCACTCTTATGTTCTTTTCAACATCCTTATCACTCCAGTCTAACAACTGCTTGAAAGTCTCGTAGATGTTTATCTTGTCGGCATCTTGTTCGAAGCAACTGTCACGGAAAATGACACGCAGAGGTTGCTTGTCTGCCATTGCCTTCACCACGCTGTCCGTCACCTTATCAGCAAAGCAAGCAACGAGGTCTCCATCGTTGACTGTATAAACCATCTTTCCGTCCACTTCTTCCGAGGTCATTGGCAAGGACAGTTTAACACCCCAGTCAAGCATACAACCAAACAGAAGGTCAAGGTCATTACGGTCTCTCTTGACGTTATTCAAGAAAAGTTCAAGCTGGTCTTGATTATAATCCTTTGGTGTACGCTCAACATCCTCGAAGTTACTTTCGTCAACACGGAATACGCGGAAGCCTAAGTCCATTTGGCAATCAGGATTATCTTGTTTAATACTATCTATAGTCTTTGCTAATCTATATTTTGCTAATTCGGTTAATTTGTGGGGCTTATTGATTCCGTCAAGCAATTGAATGCCATTCAGTAAAAGTTCTTTCGAATTTGCATCAGCTGTTTTTAGATTCTCGTCGAGATTTTCTGGCAATTGAACCAGTATATATTTCAATGCAACTTCTTTATTCTCCACATTGTATCTCCATACCGCATCAGCGGTAGTTCCAGAACCTGAGAAAAAATCCATAACAATATCACTGTCTTTACAAATAAAGTTAGTGAGATACTTTATCAAAGAAACAGGTTTTGGATAGGAAAAGACATTCTTACCATCCATTAATGAAGTAAGATAAGATGAAGCAGTTTCGTTTGTGCCAACTCCTACACCAGGCTTGTCTATCACTGGTGATGTAATTTTTTCTTTTATGAAGTTTGTTGGGCGCTTATACCCTTCACCTTCCCTAATAAAGCGGACAGAAAGATTGTCCGTCTTTATAATAAAGGTTGTTCCATTCTTCACCTCTTCATCAAAGAATGATTGAGTCCACTTAAATTCTCCTTTAAGACGAAAGTCTGTGGTAGCCTTGCCATCAATTATTTCGATACGGTCAAGGAGACTTACTCTGTCTTTACAGTATGGCTCATAAACTCCATTTGGAAAAGCCTTTGGCTTAAAAATGACTTTATCCTTTGGAAAAGTCAAAACACTTTCTGCATTTCCTGTATTTAGTAGTGGCTGGTCACCACCATCGAGGAGCTCTCCATTGTATTTAATGTTATTTTTGTTCTTCTCATAGCAGAGGATATATTCGTTTGTTTTTCTTGATTTAACTGCAAGAGAAGGGGGTGTTGATGTTTTAACCCAAGAAAAGACTTCTACAAAATTATTTTCACCAAACATTTCATTACAGATACTTTTTAGAGTTGCGAACTCTTCAACTCCAATAGAAATAAATATAACTCCATCTTCAGTTAATAAGTTTCTTGCCACCATCAATCTTGTATATATCATTGAGCACCATTCAGAATGGAATCGGCCATTTGAATCGGTATTCTTTCTATATCGATTGCCTAATTCATCAATGTTACCAGCAGCCAAATCCTCTTCTTCCTGAGAACGGCTACTGTCATCGTGATAAACAAAGTCGTTACCCGTGTTGTAAGGCGGGTCGATATAAATCATCTTCACCTTGCCGAGATAAGACTTTTGTAGCAGTTTCAGCACTTCAAGGTTGTCGCCCTCAATATAGAGGTTCTGCGTATTATCCCAATCCACGCTATCCTCCTTAACAGGACGGAGTGTCTTGTTGATAGGACGCAATACTTCGGCACGTGCTTCCTGCTTGCCCACCCAGTTGAACTCGTATGCTTCGGTAGCATCTTCAACGGTGTCGTCACCAAGCAGTTGACGTAAAACGTCAAAGTTTACCACACGCTTGATTTTTCCTGTCTTGGGGTCTGTAGCCTCCGTAAAGCAGGAAGGTGCAATCTGATAGAGCGCATCAAGGTTGAGTTGCGCTCCATCGGCTGACTGCAAATCTAATCTTTCAGGTTTTTCCATTGTTATATTTCTTTTATTGTTTTAATTCTTGTAATTCATTTTGCCATTGGGCAATCTGTTTCTTGATACCTCGCGCCTCTCCATTCAGTTCCATCTGGCGGTTCAACTGGCGCTCGTTCCGTATTCGCTTTTGGATAGTTTCCACCTCTCGCTTTGCTTTTTCTATCAGTCCTTCCAACTCAACTATGCGTTTGGTATCTTCAGCCTTCTTGGTGCCAAAACCTGAAACCTGTCCAGCCATTGCCTCATAGAGAGCATCCATGTTCTGCCCTTCGAGTGTCAGCAATAGCTGATTATCTGTCAGCCATTCCGTGGCAAAAGTCCTGATGATTTTGAACTGTCCGTTCTGACCGTCTTTCCACTCTTTATAGTTAAGCAACACCTTATATCGGTTATCATATTCCAGAATGAACACCACATGACGCGGCATATTCTGGTCAATGAAGAGAAAGACATCATCAGGACAATCCTTTGATTTCAGTACAGCAGAGAAAACTACAATCTCATGCACCTGTTTGCCATCCTCCACATTGATAGTAGAGGGAGCCAGTTTGTAGAGCCAATGAATGCTGACCACATCATCTACAAAGTGCTGCTTTATCTTGGCATTCACTTCCAGATGCTTGTAAAAGGCATTCTTGGGTACAGGCTTGCCCACAATGGTAGTTCGGGGAAACTTCAAGTCAATCATAGCCTACTCAACGTATTATCAGGAAAGTGATTAACTCAAAATCATCCAGCCCCTTCACATCGCTCAACAAAGCGGTAGTTTCGCCCACAGAGAAAAGACTTTCGATGTCCGACTCCTCTTTTACGCTTATGATGCTGTCTATAGCATTTGCAAGAAGGTCGCTGTAGTGCTGCATCTTCCTGCCGTCACAAGTTTCCTTGTTAATGATGGCACAGAGTTCTTTGTCTGGCTTGTCCTGCCCTTTGCATACATGACGCATCACGTCAAGCAGTTTCTTGGGCTGTAGATGGTCGCAGATGACAGTTCCGTCATTGGCAATATAGACCATATAGAAGGGGTGCAGCTGGTTCATCTTGTCGATATTGACACCTGCATTCCTGTTCTTCAGAATGTATATCACACCAGGCTTTGCCAAATTGGTAGCCCCAACCACAGCGTTCATACCGAAAGGGGCGTGCTCTACATCGGGATTCTGCTTGATATAGCTGAGCAAGTCGAGACGGAACTCATTAAGTCCCAAGTCTATGATATTGATACCCGTGTCCATGTCCTCGATATCCACGACCTCCTCCTGTAGTTTCTTCAACTGGTTCTTACGGTACTCGAGGTCGCCTTTCTCGTTGGCCGAAAGCAGGTTATCATCACCCGTACTGGTCAGGACTGTTGCCTTCATTCGGCTCTCCACACGTCCTTTCAACTCGATATATTTGTCAAGTTCAATGTCAGGCCAATAGTTCACGAGCTGTATTACATCGTTTTTGCTGCCAATACGGTCTATACGTCCGAAGCGTTGGATGATGCGTACAGGGTTCCAGTGAATGTCGTAATTGATCAAGTAGTCACAATCCTGGAGGTTCTGACCTTCGGAAATACAGTCGGTGGCAATAAGCACGTCAATATCTTCTGTTGCCTTGGGGAACAGGACAGTGCGGTCTTTTGAAACTGGCGAGAAAAATGTCAGTACATTATTGAAGGACATGGGGAACTTCGGAATGGTGCATCGTCCGTCGGTGCTACCAGTAATCAGTCCCACATTCAAGCCACACTCTTTCTTGATAAGCTCTGCAAGTTGCTCGTATATATAGTCTGCCGTATCGGCAAAGGCGGTGAAGATGAGCACCTTCTTGTTGCCCTCGTTAATAGGATGCTGGAACTTCTGCTTCAAGTCTGAGACAAGCATCTGCAACTTACAGTCATGCTCAGGTGTGATGTCTTTCAGCATGAGGAGAAGCAATTTCAGAATCTCAAGGTCATGGCGCAAGTCATTCGACCAACGAACCACATCAATATCCCGAAGGTTTATCTTTGACTTCTTGCCCACAAACGGATCATTCTCACTATCGGTACTGTCAAGGTCATCGGTGAAGGTGGTTACGTCTATTGCACCATCGTTATTCTTGCCAATGACAGAAAGTGTCTGCTCTATGTAGTCAGTAATTCGACCCAATGTCAGGCGGAAAGAATTGACGCTACTCTCCAGACGTTTCAAGAGATTTGTAGCCATCAACTTGCGCAAGCCCTTCTCACGTCCGTCAATAGAAATACCAGACCCCTCCATGTTAATCTCGTAGTCATCTTTCACACTATCGAAGATATACAGCGACGGCGTGTATATGCTTAGGTTCAGTTCGTTGAGTTGCTCGGCAATATCGCTGAAGGTGATACTCTCGTTGAGGTCTGTAAGTTTTGGACGGCGTGATACTGGTGCAAGACGAGTCGGGAACTTGCCTATATCCTTGGTATCGTAATACTTGACGATATGGCTACGGCTGCGGGCTATAGTTACGGCATCGAGTAGTTCAAAAAAGTCGAAACTGAGTTCTTCCAGCAGCCATTCCGTGGTACGATGCTCTGGCTGTAGTTTTGCCCATTTGTTGTAAGCCAACTGTGCGGTACGGAATATGTCGTCTATGCTTCGCCCTATATTCAGGGCATCATCAATCTGTTCCGCATGGCCTTCGTATGCAAGTTGCAACTGGTTCTTCAAGTCGTTGAAGCGGTTGTTGACAGGAGTGGTCGACAGCATCAGCACCTTTGTCTTTACACCTGCACGGATAACCTTCTTCATCAATTTCTGATAGCGGTTTTCCTTACGTGGTTCCTCCTGCTCCATATCGTCATCCAGTTCCTCGTCATCCACATTGCCACCATTACGGAAATTATGGCTCTCGTCTATGACTATCAGATCATAGTTGCCCCAGTTGATGCGTTCAAGGTCGATACCTGCCGACATACCACGTTCACGACTGAGGTCGCTGTGAAAGAGTATGTCGTAGCGCAGGCGGTCTGCCACCAACGGATTGTTCTTGTAATTGGTCTTGAAGGTACTCCAGTTGTCATAGAGTTTCTTGGGACAGAGTACAAGCACAGACTTGTTGCGGTTCTCGTAATACTTGATAACCGAAAGTGCTGTGAAGGTTTTACCGAGACCAACTGAGTCGGCAAGGATGCAGCCATTGTACTTTTCGAGTTTATTGATGATGGCAAGGGAAGCATCTTTCTGAAAATTGTATAGCTTGTTCCAAATTACGCTGTTCTTGAATCCTGTAGCCTCATTGGGCAAAACGTCCTCGCTGATATCTTCAAGAAACTCGTTGAAGATATTGTAGAGAGTGATAAAGTAGATAAATTCAGGAGTGTTTTCATTATAGACCGTTTCGATATACTCCAGTACCTGTGCCGTTACATCCTTGAACTTATCGGAGTTTTGCCATTGTTCGTTGAAAATCTTCAGGTATTCCTCAGCAAAAGGTGATGGCATGACATTAACCATCGAATAAATCGCATTGCCTCGCTCACAGCCCAATTCTGTTGTGGTGAACTCATTGAAGGGTACGTATGCGCTTGGCTTCTGATTTTGGACATGCAGGAATCCTCCCATTTCTTCTTGCGAAGCATTGGACTTAAACTTCACTTTTCTGCGAATCCAGTCGGCACATTCTTTGGCAATGGCTTTCTGTTCCAACTTATTGCGCAGTTTCACTTCAAAATCGGAGCCGTACAGGTTGCGTTCACGGTTGAGTTTCGGAATAAAGAACTCCCTCTTTTCTTTCTTCGCTTTATCCTTGATAAAGGTTGGCGAAGTAAAGATAAAACGCAACTCATCAACGTTTTCAAGTTCGTCCTTCAAAGTTTCATATGCATAGATGGAGAAGGAAGCAGCAGCAATAGATACAGTTGAGTTTACAGACAACTTCTTTTGTAGATCATCTATTACTCGCTCGGATATGTTATTTATTACTTTTGGAAGTTCCATCTTCGCAAAAGAACTCCCTACGCAGTGTCTCGACAGGCGACCAAACCTTTTGTTACACTACGAGGGAGTTCTATTATGTTTTTGCCTATCGGCTTCTGGGTCTTTGTCGAGCAATATCCGCAACTCAAATAAGCACTAAATGGAGGATGTTTTCCATTCGTCTCTTCGTAAGAGACGGTGAGGTTTCAGAAAGCTTTGATATTTCGATAATTCAACCTATAATGGAAGTATTTTTGCCAAACAAAGTGAAAAATTGTCGTCATAAATAATGGTTTTTACATTAAATAAGGTAAATTTTAACCGAAAATGAGTACCTTTGTGGCAAATATCCGTCTCTTACGAAGAGATTGAAATTTTTGCTAAACAATTCCTTGTTCACAGCGATTTCAGAATCATTCTGTTTGCCTTGTCAACCACCGACGCTTCAAGAGAAGCGAGGTATATCTGTGTAGTCTTTTCAGAATCATGCCCCATTCCTTCGCTTATGACTGACAAAGGAATGTTCCTTGCCTTGGCAGCACTTGCCCATGAGTGCCGTGCCACGTACATGGTCAACGGTCGTTGTAATTTCAACATCCTTGAAAGGTCTTTCAATCGGTAGTTGACCAGATGAAGAGTATTGTCATATTGCTTCCGTTCATTTCCAGACTCTTTTATTATCGGCAAAAGGTAATCAGAACCGTTTGGTGGATATTTCTTGATGATTTCCTCCATACACTTCTCCCATTTAATAGTAAGCTGTTGCCCCGTCTTTCTCCTGCGATAAGTCAGGATACCGTTCTGTAAGTCAAATTTTCTGAGGTACGCCATATCAACAAAAGACATCCCTCTGGTGTAAAAGCTGAACATGAACAGGTCACGAGCCAAGTCCAACGAAGGCTTCATAGACAAATCCAGTTCTTTCAATACTTTGATGACCTTGATGGGTACGGCACGCTTGACAGTCTTTTCTACTCCCGTATAGACATGACGGAACGGGTATTTCTGTTCGGTCAGTCCCTTATCCACGGCACGGTTATATACGGCCCGAAGAATACGCATATAAAACGATGTGGTATTCATGCGTATTCCTTTCGCTTTCATATGAGCTTCATACAGAAGCATCAGGTCCGAATCCATACCATCAAGCGGAACATCCTGTTCTTCACGGAATGTCATGAAACTTTTGAGAGTCGCGGTATAAGTTTCGGCAGTACGGACTTTCCTAAGTTGTTTCAGTTGGGCTATTACACTAAGCATAAATGAGAACAGAGAAGTCTCTTGGGTCATTTTATTGAATAAAGCAATTATATCATCCGCTGTATATCTGCGCCTTTCCTGTTCCAGTTGTCGGATAACTTTCTCCAATCTAGATGTGTCCCATTCCAGACGTTCTTTGATGCTGCTTAAGATATCAGCCCTAACTCCACCTACAACAATGCTTTCCAACTCCGCATCCCATTCTTCAGAATAGATTTTGTAGTCCGTATTCATCTGGCGGATTATCCTGTTCTGTATAATCTGGAAATAGAGGCTTCCTTCCTTGCCCTCCACAGTGGAGGGTCTGAACTTTATCTTTATTGATGCCATAATATATACAATTAAGTTACTCTATCTCCTGATTTTTCTCGGTTGATTTCCACTGACAACCAAACCCACAGCCGCCATCATGCATCTGCGTCTATAGCTCTGCTTATCTTCGTCTGGATTGCGCCCATCCCAACGAAGGTCGGATGTGTCACCTCCGCCACCGGATGATAAGGGAATCGGATAACCTCCCATCAGTGCATCGGCAATAGTGAATATCCGTTCCCGATGATTGGGAGAAGTGAGAATATCAAGCAAACCATACAATGCTTCACTGAGATTGTCTTTTTCACCTGCTATCTCTTGGATATTTTGGCGCAGCCTTTCGTTCTCATCCATGTACCTGCGGTATTCCTTGTAATCTACCAACCGGTTGTTTTGGGCAATAGCCACTTGTTTTTCTGCTTCAGTTCTGTACAGCCTTTCTATTTCTGCAATAACTTTGTTGAACATCCTTTCTATATGCTTGTTCTGCTTGTCCAGCCATTTCTCACGACCGAAAGTTGGCGGCATCTCTGTGATTTTTGGAGCGGTGAAGTCCGGGAGGTGATTCCTGAACGGAGCTATCACGCGTTTCACATTGCCGACATTACGGGTCAGGTCGTCAAGCTCGCGTTGCTTCATTTCTATTTTTGCATTCTTATCGGATAGTTTTTCTTGCAATGCCAATATCTTATTCTGTATCTTGCGGATGTTGCTGTCCGCTTCCTGTAAGGTCATCCGGCGCTCAGCAAGGCTGTAGCGGACTGCCTGTATTTCATTCTGAAGCTGAGCTATGGATTTTTCGATATTCTCCTTCATGGTACCCAGTCCTTTGATAGCCTTCTCCAACTTCAGCTGCTCACGGTAGAAATCATGCTTGTCGAGATGGCGCACATTGCGTCCTTCCACGCTGTCGCCACGTTCCAACCCGTATTTCTTGCCTACGGTTTCATATAAGGAGGTATGCATAGCCTGAAGGATTGCCTTGTATTCGTTTCCGTTCTTCCCGAACTTGGCAGACCACATGACACGTTCCTTTTTCTCCTTGCCTTTTCTTCCTACAGGAACGATGAGGGCATGGCAATGGGGCGATTTCTCGTCAAGGTGTACCTGAAAGCCGATGACATTCTCCTTGCCGAACCGGTCACAACACCATCGGTATACATCCGATGCCCAATCTTCAATCTCACGGCACCGGTACAGGTGGCTGTTGTCAGCACCCTTATTGCGGTTGACAAGCTGATTGCCGAATGCCATTTCCGTGGTTCGCTCATGGTTGCCGCCAATAATCATGGTTGCACAGATATTAGGCTGTATCTTGCTGTCCGCCTTGAACGGATGATAGCCCAGTTCGTCCAGCCGCTCTTTCAAGCGTTCGTCCAGTCTCTTGTCCATATAGCCCAACGGATGAATCTTTCCGTCACTGCCAATCTCAAAATTCAGGTGCATGCGTGTCTTGTCGTAAGCATTGGCTGGATCACGGTTGAGTTTGTCTATCTTGTCATTGTCCCATCGGCGTTCATTCTCGTTCGCTTCCGCACGGCTGAATGATTTGGAGTTCTCGATATGCAGTGCTTGTTTATGTTCTTTCTGAATAGTCATAATTCTACAAAATATAATTGATTGGATTGATATTATAATGGGGGAAGAGCTTGCTCGCTGTCAGGGTGCAGGGATGAGGTGCGGGCATTTCCGCTCCCTGCCTCAAGGGACTTTGTTGCACTCGGGCAAAAAGTCCTTATTGAGTTAGGACTTTTGTAAAGTCTGTATAAGAGCAAGCTCACGGAGTGGACAGTCCCGTTATGGCGGGCCTGTTGAAGAACTGGTATGAGGTGGTATGTGATGCGCCTTCTCATACTTTGAATGTCCGCAATGATGAAGAAGGTCTTCTGCGATATAACGGTCTATCCATTTGTTGCAGGTGCTCTCGCTGAACCCTAATTGCCGGACAAGAGAGAGATACTCCTGCTTGGTGAAACTTCCGGGAAGCATGGAGTATAACAAATCCCTTCTGTCGTTCCTGCCATTTGCCAATACTGAAGAAGCTGGTTTCTCAAACTGCCGGAACATATATGCGGAATGATGAAGCAAGGTCTCGGTGATGATGAGAGCCGTGTGGTAATCCTCATCTGAACATTCCAGTCTTAGAGACAGTCCTTCGGGCATCGGATGGTAATAGCTATCCGTCATGTGCCGGATGACGGACAGTATCATCATTATGCGGAATGCTATCAGCCCGTTTCTTCTCACCACACCCTGCATCCTGTTACCTATGGCTTCACAGCACTCGTTGTTCAAACGGTTGTAGTGTTCCATGAAATGACCGTGCATGAGCGGCGGAATACCGATTTCGTATGCTGATGCCTCGCGTTCGATTTTGCCGGACAACTCCTTGTATTGTTCGCCCAACTGACGGAACACTTCTGTCTTGGATTTCTGGATGTCTGTTACGGCAAACACGTTGCGGATGTTCTTCTCGAACTTCACATTAAAGAACATGAAACGGCTGAGCAGTCCGTTCTCGGAATCCTGTATAAGACTACGCACCTGCCCAGGTGTTCCTGCCAGCACGACACTCAGCTTGGGGCAGTCCAGTTCGATGAACTCCCTGTCCTTGCGACGGCACAGTGATACCGGTTCATGGTGGAAAGCCTTGCGCAATGTGTCGGAGTAGTTCCCGTAATCGGACTTCAAGGTCTGGGTGAGCGTGTCACCTTCTGTCTCAAACATCAGCCCCACGCCATCATTATCGGACAAGGTGTTGATGAATGCGCTGGCACTGCTGTTGGCTGGAATGATAAGGGTGCGCATGGGGATCTTCCTTTCATTGCTGTTCTCGCACTCCGCCATTAGCTGCTTGGAAATGGCATGCAGTTCCGCATTGATGGGAGACACCAGTTCACGGCACAGGGTCAATGCTCCCTTGCCCATGCCTGCATCGGCAGACACAAAGAGATACAGGTTCGGATAGACGATGCGTTCATCATAGACTCCGCAGACCTTGCTGAGTGTAGCAGACAATACTGAAAGGGAACCCGTCAGCAGAATATCCCTGTCTGATGGGGATATGGCACTCTTCACCACACGGTCAAGAAATGGCGGCAGATGCTCATACACCTCTTTAGGAAAAAGAGGAAGGTCGTTTTCATTCTGCGCCCATTTGTCCAAAATATCCGTTTTACCATTTTGGCAATATGGATATTTGGCATTTTGAATATTTGATACCGCTTTTCCCTCCGATATTCCCATATTGCCATCGTGGCAATTTGGACTTTTGGATATTTCAGCACCTTTTTTAGCCTCCATATTGCATTTCAAATTGCCATTTTACCATTTGGGTTGGAAATGGATATTCCTGCCTGTTTGGCTAAATGAAAGAAGGTGGATATGGTAATGCCCGAATTCTTTGAATGTAGGCATTTCGAATATTGCTCATCAGCTGCTTCTCTCGTACAGCCTGCATGGATGGCACTCAGGCGCAGGAAATGTTCGCGACCGTTTTCACCTAAGCCATCAGCTAAGGCAAATCCGAGTTTCACCCATTCTTCATAAGAGGGGGCAATGTCTATGCCTTGTCGTTCAATCTGGGATACGATGCGTTCGACATCTTCAGTACAATCTGTCTGAGCCTTTCTGTTTTCAGGAGTTGCAGTCTGATTGCATTCAAGCAGTACTGGCAATACGGATTGGCATTTCTCATTTGAGCATTCTTCCCACTGCTGGGGTATAAAAGGTTTCTTTGGCATAATCTCTGAATTTGGGATGAATATAGGCATCGGGATCGTACGGCAGGAAGCAGGCTCTTGCCACATCGCTTCCCGAAGCGTCAACTGGCGGAAGCTCGCTTTTCTTGAAGCAGCTGTTCATGGACTTGAAGAAACGGGAATGTTCCCATCCCTGAAGATTCACTTCCACAATCCACTTCACTCCGTCGCCAGAGGGAGAGGTGAACATCAGGATTGTGTCGAAATATTCGTGGTCAAGCAACTGTTGTTTCAGCGCAGGAACATTTTCCACATGGTCAAAGTCCACACAGACAAGTCCTGAGTGCCGTATAAGCTGTGAAGCGGAACGGGAACGGAAAAGTCCCGAGAACGTACAATAGTCAAAATGGTCAGCCTTGTAGCGCTTGGCATCATCGGATAAGATCATTGCACGTAAGTGTTCCGTCTGTTCCTTGGCAATAGGCTCCGTGATGTAGCGGTAGGCATCAAGGATGCTGAACGCCACATCTGGAACGGTGTTGCGGATGGGAGCACGGAAGAATGAAAATGTATAGAAATCTTCCATGGTCACCAGTCTATTTTGTTAGGCTTGCGACGGTGGCTTCCAAGAAGGGCGGCATTCTGTTCCTCGTCGGTAAGCGGTACGGGATTCTTGCGGTTTGACTCCAGCCATTTGTCCAGTTCGTCACGATAGAGCACGTATCTCTTGCCTGGTTTGGTGGCAGGGATTACACCGTTTGCCAGTTTCATGTAGAGGGTGTTGATAGGTATCCTCAGATATTCGGATGCTTCCTCCACACTCATGGGCCTATGGGTGTTCTGCTTTCTGGGTTCGTTCACTCGTTGCAGTGCGCCAAGCATCTGCTTCATGCCCATCACTTCATCCCGAAGCTGGGCGACAACCTGCGGAAGGTCGTTGAAAGTCAAGTTTTCATTTATCATAATTCAACACGGATCTTTTGTAATCCATGCTGCAAAGGAACTGAATGGCCTTGCACTGACACCCGCCATTTGCATCATTCGAAAATCATTTCATTATCTGTCGGGATTGGGGGGATTGGGGGGGGAGAAAATGGATGGAAGAATTAATGATTGGCCGTAGTTGTTGGATAAAAAAAGAATTTGGTTGGTGGCAGTGCGCAACAAAATATTGTTTGGGTTTCATGTAAAAAGAAGCCTATCATGTAAAATATGGCTATAAAAGTGTTATAATCAGAAGAAAATAAATATAAAAACAAAAAAAACTTCTGAAAAATTACCAGATATGGGAATTTTTATATAATTTCGCAGCAGAAAACAAAAGCTATTGACGCTTATGAAAATTATTTTCAAAGATGAAGCGTTATCCGAATTGTATTCAAACGGTAAAACCGAAGACCGAAAGTATAAGAAACTTTGCAAGAACAAAAAGTTAGTTGAAGGTTACCAAAGAGCAGTCTCCATCATGTACGATGTGGATTCAACAGAAGAACTCAGGCCTTTCAGTTTTCTTCACTACGAAAAACTGAAGTACATGAAAGGACCTTTAAGCTCTGTTAGACTGGTGAACGGAATGGTTGAACGTTTGTTATTTACAGAAACGGAGGACGGCATCGAAGTTGAACTTTTAGAAATAGATAGCACTCATTATGGCAACAAGAAGTAACCGAATAGTTCCTGCCAGGGCAATCCACCCGGGAGAAATCTTGCGTGAAGAGTTGCAGGAACGTGGTATCAAACAAAAAGATTTTGCCCAAGCAATTGGCGTACAAGCGACCCACCTGAATGAATTCATCAAAGGGAAACGGAACCTGAATGAAGATTTGGCCATGAAGCTGGAATCTCAGTTAGGTATTCCATACAAGACTTGGATGAATCTGCACAACGGCTACATTTATGAATGCAAGGCTTTGGATGAAAAGAGAACAGAAGAACAGTATGCTCTTCAATTTGAAGATGCGTGTGCGAACATCTTCAATATTCAAGCCTTGTATAAACGTTTGGGGCTTATGATGTTGTCTTGTTCGGAAAGGGTGAAGAGACTAAAAGAGTTGTTTTCATTTGACCTGCTCTCATCCAATGAACTCCGATTGCAGGTCGCAGGCATGTACAAGCACAGCGAAAAGGTGCAGATGGATGAAAAGAACATGCTGACTTGGCTCATCCTCAACAAACTTGAAATCTCCCGTATCCAGCCATTGGACAATTACCAGAAGGGAAATGCCATAAAAGCGGCTGAGGTCATCGCACGCATGGCCAACGAAAGAGCGCTTACGACTGAATCCATCAAAGAATGCCTGAATGGCTATGGCATATCTTACATTAAGGTGGAGAAACTGGACAAGACTCCGATTGATGCTTATTCAACTTTCACTGGGGACATGCCGGTCATCACCGTAACTTACCGCTACAATGACATGGACAAGCTGGCATTTGATATTCTCCATGAGCTATGTCATATAGACCGTCACTTCTCTGAAGGGAACAAGGCATTCATTTCCATTGAAGGAGTTGAATACTCCAATAATCCGAGAGAGAAAGAGGCTAACGAGTTTGCAAGACAGATGCTCATACCGGATGAAACATGGGAAACCATTCTTAAAGTGGGAAGTACAGACCTTTCCCCATATAAAATTGTGAAAACTATCGCCACAGAAGCCGTACGATGTGGTATAAGTCCATCTATTGCTATTTCAAGATATAAGCATGACACCAATTGGTATCGCACATCCGCTTATAAATCTCCAAAGATATTCTGACAGGAGAATCTCATCTGCAGAGATAACCGCTTAAGTTATAAATCCGGCAAAAGGTATGGACGGCAGTTCGTACCTTTTGTCGTCTATTCTACAGATCCATGAAACAAGAATTCTCCTTTATCAGGCTTGTCCAGCTTGATGAATCCTTCCTTTGCCTTATGGGTCAGGTTCTTCGCCAAGTAATCCGCTTCTGCGTTGCGGCAGATGTCAGGAAATAAACGCTTGACGAACATCCCCCTCTGCATACAGGAATAGTCCATACCGAAGAATTGGAGACGTTCGGCTATATTCCATACAAAATGCCTCAGGTCAAGAGTTGTCAATTCGGAACTAACGGATACTGCTCTCGGCTCATGGTTCTTGTCATTGGCCCATTCCATGACATCTTCCTGAATAAAGGAGATTGTTTCCATATCACAGAACGGGGACATAGTTTCAAGAATATAGGTGTTGACACATAGGAGCATCTCCTTTCTTTGCCGTTCCTGCTGTTCGCGATGGGCTGACCTGCATCTGTCATAGATTGACAGGGGGCTTTCTGATAGGGGTGTCGCATCTTGAATGACTGAAATCAAATCCTCAATCGGCTTTTCAACCGTTTGTCCGCAATCTTCCTGGACCGGACAAGAATGAATATTAGCCACGGCAGGCAAGAGCAATTTCTCTTGCTTTCTTGACTCTTCTGCAATATCACTAATGCCGTTGATCTGATCTGTCTGCTTTTGCCAACGGCTGACTATTATATTGCAGAGGTCTTGCGGCAGTGTTTGGAATATAAGCCAATATAAGAGGAACAGCAATGCGGTGCATACCGCAAAGGTTATGCATTCAACAAAACTGCTTTGTCCAAAGCTGTATCCTACCTTTAATGACACGAGCAATGAAATGATGCAGATGACTATTCCCGGCAAGCCCCAAAGAAGGCATTTCTCTCTCATGTCCGTTCTTGCTGACAATACTTTTTCCATATTTCTACGTCAGTTCGGGATAAGAAAGTTGTCTAAAAAGTTGGTAATCTGAGATATATTTTGTATCTTTATATGTGATTT
>CANQSM010000041.1 GCA_947626525.1 uncultured Phocaeicola sp.
GTTTTCTGGCATTTATAGGAGTCTCGCAAGATTCTGCAGCCGTCATCTGCAGCCTTTAACTGAATATCCCTAATTATCTCATAGTTCTAACAACGTCTGCACAATACGTTCGGCTGCACGCCCATCCCATCGCTCGGGAAGAGAACCTTTTTTCCACTCACCTTTACGCCATATATCCAGTGCGGCAGCCAGCTCTTCCGGACTTTCTCCAATCAAGCGATTGGTTCCCATTGTAACAGTTTCCGGGTGTTCGGCATAATGATTCAATGTCATGCAGGGAATGCCAAGGAAAGTGGCCTCTTCGGCTATATTGCCTGAATCGGTGATGATGGCTGTCGCATGGCTTACCCAATAGCCGAAAAACAGATAGGGCTGGGACGGTAACAAATGAAGGTTGGGAGAGGAGATACCCAATGTTTCCAACCGTTCTTTCACATAACCATGAACCGGAGCAATAATCGGCATATTTCCAGCTTTGACAAACAGGACATCAAAAAGTGATTTCAATTTCTCCCCATCGTCCAAAAGTGCCCGGCGATTTAAAGTCAATAAGAGATATTTATGGCCTTCCAATGACCATGCATCCATCTCCTGCGGGCGAACGAAACGATGGTAATTATACCGCAAAGTGTCCATCAGTAGATTGCCTACAAAGTAGACATTAGCCTGTTCGGTTCCTGTCTGATTTAAATTACGATTGGCTACCATGCCTGCTGTAAACAGATAATCGGAAAGTCCGTCAGTAATTATCCTGTTCAGTTCCTTGGGCATGTCCATATCAAAAGATCGAATTCCAGCTACCAAGTGAGCGACTTTCAACCCTTTTTTCTTTGCTACCAACGAACAGGCCATGGTAGGAGTCATGTCATCCACCACCACGACCAAATCGGCTGGATACTGTTCCAAATCATGGGCAAAAGCGATCAGGATTCCCCCCATCCGTTCGAAAAAGTTTCCGCTATCTATCCCTAGAAAGGTATCCGGACGAGGCATATCCAAATCGTGAAACAAAGAAAGTTCCAGACTTTTATCCGATTCCGGACCGGTGTAAATCAAGCGGTAGTGAATATTATTCCCTGCTTCCTCCGCAGCATGAATGGCACGGGTCAGCGGAGCTATTTTCATAAAATTGGGGCGTGCGCCGGCAATGATCGTAATGTTCATATCATAGGTTTTAATATCCTGGGCAAAAATACTTTTAAAAAACGAAAAACAAATAACTTATTCCGATGAAATCTTTGGTAGCGAAACGATTTTCCGCCTGAGATGTTCGCTCAGGCCAATATGCAGCAAATCGGATGGATGCAGGTAATAAAATTCTGAAAAATATTATTACTTTTGTTTCCCGAAACGAACAGATTTATGGAACAAAATACAAAACCTCAGATATTGATTGGCGCAGCGAGCTCGAACAGTGGAAAAACAACGTTCACTATGGGATTGCTACGTGCACTGCGTGAACGCGGATTATATACACAACCTTTTAAATGCGGGCCGGATTATATTGATCCGAAATACCATACGCTGGCAGCCGGACATGAATCTGTTAATTTGGATTCTTGGTTTTCTTCTCCAAGGCATATCCGGAATATATATAGGCATTATGGAAAAGAAGCGGATATTCTGGTTACCGAAGGAGTCATGGGATTGTTTGACGGATACCGGAAAATGCAGGGGAGCAGTGCAGAGATTGCCGGTATGCTTGATATTCCGGTGCTATTGATTGTGAATGCACGCTCCACCGCTTACTCGGTTGCACCACTGATTTATGGATTTAGGCATTTCTGTCCTCATATCCAGATAAGCGGAGTCATTTTCAATCATATTGCATCGGAAAGCCACTTCGATTATTTACGGCAAGCTTGTGAGGATGTTGGAGTTCCTTGTTTCGGTTATCTCCCCAAATTGAAAGAAATAGAGCTACCTTCCAGACATTTAGGATTGACGTTGGAAAGCGAATACCTTTTCGATGAATTTTCGTTGCGTATTGCCCGGGAAATAGAGAAGCATGTTGACTTAGACCGGCTGATTGCTGACTTTTCCCGTCCTTTTTACGGGGAAGACGCTACTTTTGTCGAATGTCTTTCCAAGAATCTTTCTGTTGGAAATGAAAAATTAAAAATCGCTGTTGCCCGGGACGAAGCTTTCAACTTCACCTATCGCCGCAATTTGGACAGACTTCAGTCCTATGGTGCCCTCTTTTATTTCAGTCCATTGTCAGATGCCCAATTGCCTGAAAGCGATTTTGTCTATCTGCCGGGGGGCTATCCGGAATTCTATCTTTCTCAACTAAGCGAAAACCGTCCCATGCTGGAAGCTGTTCACCAATATATAGAAAACGGCGGAAAGTTATGGGCTGAATGCGGGGGCATGATGTACCTTTGTCAAAGCATCATAGGCATAGACGGAAAAGAGTATCCTATGGCAAAGATTTTACCGGCCAAAGCTACTATGGAAAACATGAGGTTGCATTTAGGATACCGTTCGTTCAAATATAAAGGACAACTCTTTAAAGGACATGAATTTCATTACTCATCGTTGACAGAAGAAAAGCCGATTCCTTCCATTATCCGGCAATACAACGCCAAGGGGGAAGAGGTGGATACACCCGTTTATCGGTATAAAAATGCCTTGGCAAGTTATACCCATCTTTATTGGGGCGAAACGAATCTATTGAATTTGTTTACCTCCGACACAAAGATTTAAAATCGCAGTAAGCACATTGAGAGCTGAATTTTGTTTGAGTAAAAGGTTCTTCCGGATGATAGATTTCCTGAAGTAAAGCCTGCAAACGTTCTCTGAATTCATCATCATATTCACGAAAATCAGTAACTTCCACCTTAGACTTGTTTCTCATGGTGATGACAGGCGAATAAGTGGGAGACGCTGCTTTATGAATATAAAGCAAAGAAGGGGCTATTGGATAGGGTAGCTTTTTTGTCAGAATGGAAGCGTATAGAAATGTTTGGAAGATATAGCTGGAACGGGATTCCGAGGGAATAAACAACGATTCCACACTCTCCGCCTGTTGCGGCTTTCCTCCGGTTTTGTAATCGATGATACGTATCAGCCCGTCTTTTCGATCAATCCGGTCGATAATGCCACCTATCCGCAACGAAACAGGTTTACCGTCTACTTTCACTTCAAATTGTTCGTCTACCCATTTTTCCATCCCTTCCATCACGAAAGGGGCGTAGTGAAGGTCTTTTTCTAAGAGTTGTTTCAGATACATCACAATCACTTCGGAATTGAGCAACTGCAAACCGTTGTATTCCGGCTTTTTCTCGTCACTGACTTTGAAGAACAGTTCCTTGAAAGCATTATCTACATAACGCTCTAATCGGACCTTATCTTTTAAAATTGTTTCTATATCTTCCTTACGTACCAGTCTGTCCGTTGAAGTCAGATCCAAATAGACTAATTGGGCCGCACGGTGAAAAATACTTCCGAATGTAGCTGAATCAATTTCCGCCGTCACCTCCTCTTTCGGAGACAACCCGGCAATATAAAGAAAATAAAATTTTAAGCGGCATGAAAGATAGGCATTCAAAGCGGAGGGAGAAAGAATCTTTTTTTCCTCAAAAGAAAAGCGGGAGAGTAATTTATACATGACCTCTTCCTTTTTTACAATGGAAATCGGAGTGCTGACTAAGGGAGTCTGCCCAGCCGTGATGAAAGTTTTTTTTATTTCGTGTGGACTCTCTACCAACATCTGTAACATGAAACGGGACATTTCTCCTCTGTTCAGCCCGTTCGTGGAATTGTTATAAAGAAGAGTCACCTTTTCGGCACGCTGTATTAAACGATAAAAATAGTAAGCGTATACGGCATTCTTGTGTTCTATCAGCGTCATCCCAAAGGCTTTTCTCAGATTGTAAGGAATAAAAGATGAATCGCTCCCGGCTTTAGGAAATTTTCCTTCATTTAAGGAGAGAATCGCTACATGCCTGAAATCAAGATTACGTGTTTCGAGTACCCCCATTACCTGTAAACCGATGGCCGGTTCGCCATGAAACGGAATGGAGGAAGCAGAGAGCACTCTTGACAACAAGCGGGCAAATGTTTCTGTCTGAATTCGCAAATCACCTTCCTCTATCAGCAGGCGAAAACGCCCGACAGCCGTATAGGCCTTGAACAGGGATTCACGATATAAGGGATCGAATACGTCCGTTTCATTTATGTTCCCTTGATACAATGAGGCCACCCGTTTCAAAACTTCTTCCAGATAAACACAAAGCTCTAGATTTCCTTTCCGCGGAGTAAAAATCAGTGTTAAGGTTTCGTCTAACTGTAATTCAGACGGAAGAGGATAAAAACGGTTCTTTTTTGTTAGATTTCGTTCCAATTCCTCTGCTTGTCCGGATAAGCGACATGTATATGAATGTTTCAATACTGCCGAAACCGCTTCATAAGCGTATCTGCCGGTATCCGTATCGTAAGCGTTCGTCTGAAGCTCTATCAAATCCCTAAGAAAACTGAATACCGGAGTTTGTGCCAAAGGAAATCCCATCGTAATATTGACATGTTTCACTACATTACTAGGTAAAGAATGAAAAACAGGTTGCAACAGCGTCTCATTACATAGTACAACTGCTGTTTCCGACTCTTTTTCCGTTAAATTTTCACGTAGCCAACCGGACAGAAAACGTGCCTGCACATTTTCCGTAGAAGCTTCTACATAATGTATTTCTTTCGGACTGGAATAATTATGGAAATGGTCTTGTGAAAGAGGAGAGGGAAAGTCAGACAAGTTTTGCCGTATAAACTCCCCAGCCTCATGATTGGGCACATTCAGGTATGACATATCATAATCCCAATAAAACAGCGCCTTGTGTATCTCTTGCAGATAGCCGAACAAACGCTGCTCTACCTTGTTTAATACATTAAACCCAACAAATACATACCGATCATATGGAAACTTCTTCGTCCCAAGATGTTCGCAAGCTTCTCTATAAAGCATACCTTCATAAGCAATCTTTTTCTCTCTCAGATGAGTACGGTAATGAATATAAACATCTCCTAATACACTCCACAGAGAAATGAATCGTTTCTTCAATTCTGTCGTTTTGGCCAAAGAGAAATTATGGAAAAACTGCTGTATGGCTTCCTCTTGTTCGTGCGTCAGAAAATCAAGCCCTTCCAAATCTTTTAAGGCTTGAAGATTACCAAACAATTTACCGGCATCTACTAAATTTTTGTCCACATCGTCGAAATCGGAAATAAGAAGTTCTCCCCAAAAATAGAACTCATCCAAAGTCTCCTTACTGCGAGTGGCTTCTATGAAAACCTTATAAAGTTCACAAACCAACTGGATAGAATCGCCCATTTCCCAGTCCGACAGCGAATGGAAAAGTTCGCTAATGGTCATATAAGCTGGCGCCCACACAGGTTTGTCCGATTTATGAGCTAGGTACTCGTTAAAGAACAATCCGGCACGTTTGTTAGGAAATATAACAGTCGTACGGGACAAATCGCCTCCCAACTTATCATACAAATCTTCTGCTACTAATTTTAAGAAAGGTTCCATTGTTTAGGATTCTTTTATTTCTTCCAACTCATTCTTATACACATACCACAGATAACCTTTCACCTGGTGGTATCCCATCTGCTTCAGCAACCGCATGTATTCTTGCACTTGCGCCACATATTCCGGACTTCTTTTTCCAAACTTAAAATCAACCACCACAACTTCGTTCCTTTTTATCATCACCCGGTCAGGACGCCGTATCTGCAATTCCCCTCCCACATTCTGAAGAATGGAACATTCGTTGTAAAGGTCCCAGTTCCCGGAAAACCAATCTTTCACCATCGGATGGGAAATCGCTTTTTTCACTAGCTTCTTTATCGATTCCGTAGTTCGGACACTGTCTACCACTCCTTCCAGTTGCATCCGGTGGAGCAAGATATCCACATCTTCCAAAGTACGGATGGCAGAAAAAAAGCGGTGCAACAGTCTTCCTTGTTGAATATATTGTTCCTGTTTTTCTTTCTCATTCTCTCCCCGTATAAAATTTGCTGAACGGTTGGACTGCCGGAACTCTATCTTGTTCAGAAACGATTCCATCTTTACTTCCTGCTTGCGTGCCGGCAGCAGCAAACGATTGGTTATTTCAGCCGCTCTTTTTTCTTCCGAAGGACATAGCTCTCCATACGTATAGATTAACAGTTTCTTTTCTGGCATGACAGTGAGAGCCCGATAAAGTAAAGTGGATACGGTATTCTTCTCTTTTGTATGCGACCAGACCAACAGATTCTTTGAAGCACGAGTAAAAGCTACGTATAACAAATTCAAATTATCTACCCACAACTGCAAGCGTTCATTCAAATACTCCTTTCGGAAAGCCGACTGAGCCATGTCTTTCGAATAATTGACCGGAATCAGATCCAGCGCATTAAACGGCTCTTCTTCCGGGGTGCACCATAAAAGTTGGGTTACATTCCGTTCCCCCTCCAATCCCCAGTCGCAAAACGGCACCAATACCGTATGGAATTCCAGCCCTTTTGCCTTATGTATGGAATAGATACGTATCCCGTCCAATTCTCCGGAAGGAATGGTTTTAGCTTTTAGTTTATTCTCCCAATGAGAAATAAACGAATCCAAATCGGATGAATGGTCCTGCGAATATTCCAATACGGCATCGAAGAAAGCGAAGAGGTAAGCATCCTGATTTGCGATGGCCTCCAGATGAAAGAGGGAAAACAACTTTTCAAGCAATTCGTATAAGGGCATTAGCCGAAGTGTCTCCATTTCCTCCAAGAATCCGATCGGCAAATATTGATCTGTTCCATCTATCAACAATGTATTCCAATCTATCTCATTCCGGCAAATCTCCTTTTGATAAACAGCGGCTGCTTGAGCTTTCGCAATCGTATCATTCCGATTGGATAAATACCTGAGTGCGTCCATCAATAGGCAAACAGCCAAAGACGCATCCAAACGGAACGCTTCATCCGAAACAATCCGATAAGATGGATAATGCACACTGAAATAATCTGCTATGACGGGAATATTTTTGTTCTTACGTACCAATATGGTCATATCCGAAAGTCGCACGCCCCGTGCCACTAACTCTTCCACGCTATGCCCCAATGCTTCCAGCGTCATCTCCTGATAGCTCTTCTCTTCTTCCTTATCTAAAAATTGTACCTGTATGAAACCTTTTTTTTCCTCTTTCGGAGAAGACTGGCACAACTCTTTATAAGCAGACTTCAATATGTAGCACGTTTCGCCAAACTCATTTTTGTACATGTTGTTTAATACTTTACATGCCTCAGTAAAAAATTGATTGTTGAAATGAATGATATTTGTTTCACTCCGATAATTGACATCCAGTCTTTTTTCGCGAATAGGATAGGGGCCTAATGTTTCGTTCAAGCTATTGAGTATTCCCCAATCTCCGTTTCGCCATCGATAAATGGATTGCTTAATATCTCCCACAATCAGACTGCCTGTCCCTTGTGCCAACCCTTCCAGTAACAGCAATTTGAAATTATTCCACTGCATACGGGAAGTATCCTGAAATTCATCAATCATGGCGTGACGAATATTGGTTCCAAGTTTTTCAAATACAAAAGAAGAGTCGCCTTCTTGTATCAACCTGTAAAGCAGATTATTTGTATCGGACAAGAGGAAACGGTTCTCTCTTGTGTTCATCTCCCGCACTTCTTCGTCAATATAAGTAAGCAGCCGTAACTGATTGAGATATTGCAGAGAAAGACGGCATGAATGGATAATATGATTGTTTACAGGACGAGATTCTTCGCACGTTTTTAAAATAGGAATCAGTTCTTCAGACGCTAATAAAGCAATTACACTCCTCAGAGGAGAAGTTTTGGAGGTCCAGTTTAATCCATCCTCCAGACATTTTTCTACGGTTGTGTTTCGTATATCATCCTCATACTTGCCGTTTTTCAACTTTGCAAAGTAATTCATAATTCCGTTTTTTCCATCTATCAACAGCTCTGGTTTTATTCCATGTGTTTCCAGCACTCCGAAAAACTGATCGGCAAAACTTTCCATCTCATCTCTTGCTTTGGCCTCAAGTATTTTGAGTTCCTTTTTATATTGAGTGATGTAAGACGGGATACGAAGCTTTTCGCGCAAACCATTTCCTCGTTCCATATACACTTCATTAAAAATGTTACGCCCAAATGACTTGAGTTCTTTTGCTACGTGCCAACGTTTGTCATCAGCTATTTTGTCTTTAACGAAATCAATCAACCAACCCAACACTTGGGACGAACGGTCTAATTTTTCAATCAAGGTATCAACAGCCTTATCCAAGACTTCATCGTTATTCAATGAAATTTCCAGATTCGCTCCCAATCCAAGTTCACGAGCCAGGTTGCGCATCACCGACTGAAAAAAGGAGTCAATGGTCTCCACTCTGAAAAAATTGTAGTCATGGATTAAAAATGACAGTGCCTTTGCCGCTTGTTCACGAATCTCACTCTCCGGAAGATGGAGTCCTTTTTCTATATTCCGAAGGTAGGGTTCGGAAGCTTTATCTCCGAGAGCAATACCATAAAGCTGGCTCAAGATACGTTCTTTCATTTCAGCCGTTGCCTTATTTGTAAAGGTTACCGCTAAAATACTCCGATATGCTCGTGGGTCCTGTATGAGCAATTTTATATATTCAACGGCCAAGATGAATGTTTTTCCTGATCCTGCCGATGCTTTATAGACAATTAATTCCGAAACATTATTCATGGTGTGTCAGACCTCCACCTTCTGGTAAAGATAGCGTTTGATACTTTTTTTAGCTGTCTTTTCAAACTCTTCCGGCATAATGACGATTTTTGATAATTGGGAGAAAGCAGGCAGCTCTTTATTTAACTCCTCACGACTTCTGTTCAACAAACGTTCCATATCGCTTTTCGATGATCCGCAAGCTACTTCATCACTCCAATCGGGATATACCAATGCAACTAAACGGTCTTTCTTAAGAATCACCAATGATTCGGAAACATAAGGCATATTATTCAACTTGGCTTCAATCTCTTCCGGATAAATATTCTGTCCCGAAGAGGTCAGCAGCATATTTTTACAACGCCCTTTCACAAATACGTTTCCATCTTCATCAATAATAGCCATGTCACCGGTATGTAACCACCCATCTGGATCGATAACCTGTCTGGTGGCTTCTTCGTTCTTATAATATCCCTGCATTACATTATCGCCGCGACAAACCAATTCCCCGGCAATATGAACCGGATCGGGTGAAAGCACTTTAAGTTCCATACGTGACACAACCTTACCACACGAAGTGTATTGCAAATCTGTCCAAAAACTGTGACAGATAATCGGGCCGCATTCTGTCATGCCATAAGCGATGGTATAAGGAAAATCAATCAATCTCAAAAAGGCTTCCACTTCAGCATTAAAAGGTGCCCCGCCAATAATAATCTCAATAAAGTTACCTCCAAAAACTTTCATGGCTTCCTCACGTGCCAACATCTTTATCTTATCATTAATAATAGGCACTTTCAACAGAAATTTACCCAATTTAGTATCCACTTGGGGAAAGATGTTTTTCTTAAAAATCTTTTCCACAACCAACGGAACACACGAAATGACTCTTGGTTTAATTTCAGCAAAAGACTCTGCTATGATTTTTGGAGATGGCATACGAGTAAGAAACCATAAATGAGCCCCTTCACAAAATCCGAACAAAAAGTCGAAAATCATTCCGAATACATGGCCGAGAGGAAGCATGGAAACAATTGAATCACTTGGTTTCAAATGTATTTTTTCACGACAAAACAATACATTCGATAATATACTTCGATAAGGCAACACGACTCCTTTTGAATATCCTGTTGTGCCGGAAGTATAATTTATAATAGCTAAATCCTCTAATTGCTCCCGACGATAAGAAACATGTTCCGAACGGAAATTACAAGGATATTTCTTTCCGAACATTTCATTCAAATGTTCCCTTGCATAAGTCAACTTATCCGAGCGGGAAACCAGCAACTGATAATCAACCAACCCGATAATCCCTTCCAGACGTGGCATACATGCTTCATTTAGATCTTCCCACATCTGATCACCAACAAATAACAGGCGAGCTTCGGAATGATTTACGATATGATGGATGTTGTCGGCTTTAAATTCATGAAGAATAGGCACTACCACTGCTCCATAAGTAATAGTAGCTAAAAATGCCGCCCCCCAATGTGCACTGTTACGCCCACAGACAGCTATTTTATTACCGGATTTAATTCCTGCATTTTCAAATAAGATATGTAACTTCTCTATTTTACGGGCCATATCTTTATATTGCATCGTTTCGCCTTTATAATCAGTTAGGGCATTTAAGTCCCAATTTTGTATAATGCTATGTTCTATTAGTTGTATAAAACTTCCATTCATTCGTATTCAAATTTGCACATTTCTTTGCACAATGCGCACAAAAGTAAAAAATGGATTGGTTTGAATAAGGATATGAAACAAAAGTTTACATTTATTTAACAAGGAGAACTTTTTTCATTGTTTTTCTCTTCTGAACTTTGCATGCAAAATTGATAAATAAGTATTAGTTTTATGAATATAAATAAACCGATTGCCGCATTATTTGATTTAGATGGTGTCATACTGGATACTGAAAGCCAATACAGCACATATTGGCAAAAACAGGGAAAAAGATACAGACCCGATATTCCCCATTTTGATAAGCTTATCAAAGGAAACACAATGAAAGTCATTTTGGAATATTTTAAAGAACAGCCGGAAGTAGTGGAATTGGTCACGCAGGGGCTAAATGATTTTGAAACTCGCATGAGCTATCATTTCATACCAGGTGTAAAAGAGTTTATCAAAGAACTGCGGAACAATGGAGTCAGAACAGCTGTCGTGACGAGTTCCAATAAACTGAAAATGAATTGTGTATACAAATCTCATCCTTATTTCAAGGAATTATTCGATTGCATTCTGACAGCCGAAATGTTCAAACAATCTAAACAGAAACCAGACTGTTATTTGCTGGGAGCCAATGTATTTGGCACTATTCCTGAAAATTGTATCGTATTTGAGGATTCCTTAAATGGACTGGAGGCAGGAAACAGAGCAGGCATGACAGTTATAGGATTATCCACGACAAACGCAGTAGAAGCAATCTGTAACAAAGCACATAGTGTCATTTCCGACTTTCATGGCTTCACTTATGAAAAAATGTATGCTCTCATGGAGGAATTCAGTAAAAAGGACTAATTTTGCCGCCGAAAAGTTTAACATACAACAAATAAATTATGGCAGGATACATTTCAGACGATTCACGTAAAGTGACGACTCGTCGTTTATTTGAGATGAAACAACGTGGTGAAAAAATTTCCATGCTCACTTCATATGATTACACCACCGCACAAATTGTGGATGGGGCAGGAATTGACGTAATTTTGGTAGGGGATTCCGCTTCCAACGTTATGGCCGGAAACGTTACCACTCTTCCCATAACACTTGATCAAATGATTTATCATGGAAAATCTGTAGTAAGAGGAGTTAAACGTGCATTGGTTATTGTAGACATGCCTTTTGGTTCTTATCAGGGAAATGAAATGGAAGGATTGGCCTCCGCTATACGTATCATGAAAGAAAGCCATGCCGACGCTTTGAAATTGGAAGGTGGTGAAGAAATTATTGGTACGGTAAAACGCATTATCTCCGCAGGTATTCCCGTAATGGGACATTTGGGATTGATGCCTCAGTCCATCAATAAATACGGCACGTATACAGTTCGCGCCAAAGAGGAGGAAGAGGCAGAGAAATTGGTTCGTGATGCTCATTTGCTTGAAGGAGCTGGCTGTTTCGGACTTGTATTGGAAAAAATACCAGCTTCATTGGCTGAAAGAGTAGCTAAAGAATTGAGTATTCCGGTTATCGGTATTGGTGCAGGAGGCGGAGTGGATGGCCAGGTTTTGGTCGTGACCGATATGTTAGGTATGACTAACGGATTTAATCCACGCTTTTTACGCCGATATGCCAATCTGTATGAAATCATGACCAATGCCATTGGGCAATACGTGAAGGATGTAAAAAGTCATGATTTCCCGAATGAAAAGGAACAATATTAAAAACAGCTATTTGTAAGTATAAAGGATATTTGCTGTGAATGATTGCCAATGATGGGAACAAAAGAGAATACCAAATTATGGTCGCATGATTTTTGGCGACTCTGCATAGCAAACTTGATGTTGTCCACATCACTGTATATGCTATGGCCAGTACTTCCCGTGTGGATGATGTCTGCATATGGAGCTACTCCCATACAAGCCGGAAGCATCACAGCTTTGCTTGGATTTGCCATCTTCATTCTGGGACCTATCTTCTCGCATTTGGCAGATACGCACAAACGAAAAAGTCTATGTTTGCTGGCTATTTTAATTGTCACGGCAACAACCGGAGGATTTTGGGTAGCCAGCGGACTTTTTTTTGCCGCTATACTACGCATCGTACAAGGTATGATGTACGGAATGGTACTCATGATGTCTGGTAGTACATTGGTCATAGACATATCTCAATCTCCCCGAAGAACGGAAGCTAACAATGCCTTTTCTTGGTTTGGGAGATTTGGACTTTCTATCGGTCCTATGACAGGACTACTTTTATATGGATTCTGCCATATCAAGCTGGTCATAGCAATTTCCTGCATATTGGGATTACTCTCTTGTTTATGCATCTTACTGATTAAAGTTCCGTTCCGTGCTCCACTTTGTCCTCCGATTTTTTCGAAAGACCGATTCTGGTTACCTAATGGATGGCTGATGTTTATGAATCTGCTTTTGGTATCTATTCCTACGGGAATTCTATTGGCAACCGTTCAATCGTATGTATTCTATGGCATTCTCATGGTAGGTTTTTGCTTTTCCATATTGGCTGTAAACTTTGTCTTTACCGATGCGGACATACGTTCGGAAATTGTCAGCGGGCTTATTTTATATGGCTGTGCCATGTTATTGCAAATTACTCACAATAGGGAAATGGCATTTTATACATCAGCCTTACTGGTAGGATTGGGCATAGGGCTTGTCGTTCCACGCATTTTAATCTTTTTCATAAAATTATCGGAGCATTGCGAAAGAGGTACAGCTAATACATCTGCTGCATTTGGCTGGGAGCTTGGTATCAGTATCGGTTTTTTTATAGGTCACCTGCTTCTTTGCAATCAATGGTCCTTTTCTGCTTACAGTGTTGTGCTGGGATTCTTGATTGCTGCTCTGGTTTTATATTTGGCAGGAACACACCCGTGGTATCTGAAACACCGTGTTCGTTAACCCGGTCCACGGAACAAAGACACATCAATCCACTTTATCCTCATCTTTTTATTGTTCCGCAACAAGCAATAAACCAGCAATTCCTTCTTGTACATACGAACGCTTCCAATCTTCTGCTTTCAGAATTTTTTCTCCAAACTGAAGCAAATCAATATCTATGTAGATGCGTTCATGCTGTTTGTCTTTTGGAATCGCAGTACAGGCTAATTCTATTTCCTTCAGAATCCTTTTCACCTCTGACACTGTTTGGTAAGTACGAAATATAGCTATCTGATTCAAAAATAGCGAAGGATTGTGTATCTCCACGGGAATCGTCTGACAAGCCTTACCGTATCTGATGTCTGGAAAGAAACTCTCTAGTTTTTCTCGAGCCTTTTCCAAATATTTATCTCCATCCGTATTGGAACCTAATGATATAAGACAGGCTATTTTTTCCATAATTCATTCGATTACACTGCAAATTAAATTGAAATAGCCTGCATTACCAAATCTTTTTGTACTTTTGCCAAATACAATATTTAACGAACTTCATCTAATTATGAAATTTATAGGGATTATTCCTGCGAGATACGCATCTACCCGTTTTCCCGCCAAACCACTAGCTGTGTTAGGGGGGAAATTGGTGGTACAAAGAGTGTACGAACAAGTGTGTGAAGTGTTGGACGATGTTTATGTAGCCACCGACAATGAACAGATAGAAGCTGCAGTACAAGACTTTGGAGGAAAGGTTGTTATGACGTCCGTCCATCATAAAAGCGGGACAGACCGTTGCTACGAAGCTTATACTAAAGTCGGTAAAGGATATGATGTCATTGTTAACATCCAAGGAGACGAACCCTTTATCCAACCTTCACAGTTGGAGGAACTGAAACTTTGTTTCCATGACCCTCAGACTGAAATTGCCACGCTTGTCAAACCCTTTACCGAAGAGGACGGTATGGAAGCTGTCCAAAATCCCAATTCACCCAAAGTCGTAGTTAACAAGAATATGAATGCGCTATATTTCAGCCGTTCAATTATTCCATATCAACGCAATCAGAAGCCGGAGGATTGGTGTAAGCATCATATATATTACAAACATATCGGTCTGTATGCTTACCGTGCGGAAGTGTTGGAAGCCATTACTTCTTTACCCCAATCTCCATTGGAAATGGCTGAATCATTAGAACAACTCCGTTGGTTGGAAAATGGGTATAAGATAAAAGTAGGTATCACAAAAGTAGAAACCATTGGCATTGATACGCCACAGGATTTAATGAAAGCTGAACAGTTTTTAAAAAAACATGCTAAATAGAACATTACAACCCGAGATTCGTCCGATTGAACCTATTTCCATCCCTGCTCCGGATAAACAGATTATGCCTAATGGCATACCCTTGTTTCTCATCCAAGCTGGGGAAGAAGAGGTAGTGCGCCTTGATATCCTGATACACGGAGGACAGTGGAATCAAAGCCTACCGCTTCAAGCCATGTTCACCAACCGTATGCTGCGTGAGGGAACCAGACGTTTCACTTCTGCCGAAATTGCGGAAAAATTAGATTATTACGGAGCATGGCTGGACTTGTCTTCTTCCATGAATTATGCATATATCACACTTTATTCCCTGAATAAATACTTTTCCCAAACAGTGGAGATCGTATGTTCTCTCATTCTAGAGCCTACATTTCCGGAGAAGGAATTTTCCATTACAATAGAAAAGAACAGACAGCAATTTAATGTCAATAATTCTAAGGTAGATGTTCTGGCCCGTAAAGAGTTGAATCGTTCTTTGTTCGGCCCTGAGCATCCATGCGGTAAATATGCAGTAGAAGAAGATTACAACAAATTAACCCGGAGCTCGCTGATACAGTTTCATCAACAATTTTATCATTCCGGTAACTGTACCCTCTATCTTTCCGGTAAGGTAACCCGAGAAATAGTACAGGCATTAGAAACAACGTTTGGACAGTATTCATGGGGAAACACAGATATGACTGTATCTACTCCAGTTTACACTCCCCATACAAAATCTGAAAAGAGAATCCTAATAAAACGGGAGGATGCAATGCAAAATGCTCTTTATATGGGGTGTATGACCATAGACCGTAAACATTCCGACTTTTTGAAGCTTCGCGTCCTGATTGCACTTCTTGGAGGATATTTCGGAAGCCGTCTGATGAACAACATTCGGGAAGAGAAAGGATATACTTATGGTATCGGAGCTGGTATAGTCTCGTATCCGGAGTGTAGTGTCATTCTTATCAGTACTCAGGCTGCCAACGAATATACCGAAGCCATTATACGAGAAGTTTATCATGAATTGGAACGGTTACAGAACGAACAGGTTACAGAAAAAGAGCTTTCTATGGTAAAGAATTATATGATGGGGGAGATTTGCCGCAATTATGAAGGACCTTTTTCTTTGGCGGATGCTTATATTTATTTACAATCGTCTGACTTGGAAAGAACGTTCTTGATGCAGTCACAACAAGCCATCAAAGAAACAACAGCTTCTGACATACAACGATTGGCTCGTACCTATATAGTAAAAGAAGAACTGAAAGAAATCATAGCAGGAAAAATGAAGTAGTAAAATCACATAAAAAATAAAAGAAACCTTAACAGATTTGTGCTGTTGATGTGTTTTACACTACTTTTGTAAATAAGCATATCCAATTTTATTTGAATAAAACACTATGAAAAGAAATTATACACTCTATACTCTATTACTTATTTCTTTATCTCTATCCGCCCAAATCAAAATCGGGAATTATACGTTTAAAGACGGAAGTGTCTACACTGGTGAATTAAAAGGCAAAAAGCCCAATGGAAAAGGAAAAACCGTATTCAAAAACGGTAATGTATATGAAGGAGAATATATAAAAGGAAAAAGGGAAGGACATGGAGTGTTTACATTTCCTGACGGAGAAAGATACGATGGTGACTGGTATCAAGATCAACAACATGGAAAAGGTACTTATTACTTCGAGAACAATAATCGTTATGAAGGTATGTGGTACACTGATTACCAACAAGGGCAAGGTACTATGTATTATTATAACGGGGATATCTATACCGGAAACTGGGCACAAGACAAGCGGGAAGGAAACGGAACCTACACATGGAAAAACGGAGCGACCTACACAGGACAATGGAAAAAAGATAAGAAAAATGGTATAGGAACCCTTGACTGGAATGACGGAACCAAATATATCGGCGAATGGAAAGACGATATGAGGCAAGGAGAGGGCACTTACCATTATTCAAACGGGGATGAATATACCGGACAATGGGATAAAGACATGCAACATGGAAAAGGTATCTACAAATTCCATACCGGTGATAAATACGAGGGAGACTATTTCATGGGTGAACGCATTGGACAGGGCATTTATGTACATCAAAACGGGGATATGTATGTAGGGGAATTCAAAAACGGAGAACAAGACGGAGAGGGAACCTTCACATGGTCAAGCGGAGCAGTATACACCGGGAATTGGGTTAACAGCCAGCGTTCGGGAAAAGGAAAATATATATGGACTAATGGCGATGTATACGAAGGGGACTGGAAAAACGATTTGCCGGAAGGAGAGGGAATATTAACTTTGGCCGACGGAACCCGATACAAAGGCGGATTTGTAAAGGGCAAAAAGGAAGGAAAGGGAGTTTTGGAAGAAAAAAACGGAACCCGATATGAAGGTTTCTTCAAACAGGATATGAAACATGGCCCTTTTGTTGAAATCAGCGACAATGGTCAAACGGTCCGGAAAGGAACTTACAAATTCGGTAAACTGGAAAATTCAAAATAAATATTCATTATCCATGCTTGATTTAAAACAAATCACAGCGGAAGTACGCCAATTAGCCATAGAGACCGGCGCCTTTCTGCGCGAAGAAAGAAAAAATTTTCATCGCGAACTTGTACAGGAAAAACAATCTCACGATTATGTATCGTATGTAGACAAAGAGTCTGAACGTCGTATCGTCAAACAGCTGAAAAAAATCCTTCCCGAAGCTGGATTTATTGCCGAAGAAGGCTCCGGAAGTCTTACGGATGAAGAGTATTGCTGGCTGGTTGATCCATTGGATGGTACTACAAACTATATTCACGATAACGCCCCATATTGCGTAAGTATAGCTTTGCGAAATAAAGAAGAACTTCTAGTAGGAGTCGTATACGAAGTGTGCCGTAACGAATGTTTTTGGGCATGGAAAGGAAGTAAAGCCTATTGTAACGGGACTGAAATACATGTTTCCTCCATCAATTCTCTCAATGAATCGTTTATAGAACTCGGATTCCCTTACAATGCGGAAAGTTATCGGGAATTCGTAACTGAACTAATCAGAGAATTATATGGAAATGTAGGCGGATTGCGTTTGCAAGGTTCGGCTGCCGCGGAACTCTGCTATATTGCCGCCGGTCGTTTCGAAGCACGGCTGGAAGGACTACTGGGCCCTTGGGACATCGCAGCTGGTGCCCTCATTCTGATGCAGGCAGGAGGAAAAGTAACTGACTATAAAGGAGGCGACGAATTCTATTCAGGCAAACAAGTACTGGCCACAAACGGCAAAATACACCATTATTTACTGAAAATAATTACTTCGCTTTAATTTTATTGTTAAACTTTTACGCATATTTTATTTATTTCCTATATTTGTACAACTAAACAAGTATTAATTTAAATTTTACAATTATGGTTATTGATACACTTGACAATCTGGAGAAGTATGTTTCACTGAATCCATTATTCACCAAAGCATTTGAATATCTTAAATCAACAGACTTAAATGCGCAGGAACCGGGAAAAGTGGTTCTTCAGGGTTCCGATTTGGTAGTAAACATTTCATTGGCAAAAGGAAAAACCAAAGAACAAGCACAACTCGAAACTCATAAAAAGTTTATAGATATCCAAATTCCTTTATCCTGTACGGAAACAATGGGATATACTCCGGCTAATGCCCTTCCGGAAGGAGAATATAACGAAGAAAAAGACATCACTAAATTTGCACTTCCTTCTGAATCGTACATTGATGTAAAACCGGGAATGTTTGCCATCTTCTTCCCGCAAGATGGTCACGCCCCGTGCATCTCTTCAGAGGAGACTATCAAAAAAGTAGTTGTGAAAGTTTTGGCTTAACACGTATTATTTAAATTCTCCCGAACTTATGGAACAAAGGTTACAATTAATTCAGGATGATCCTTGGCTGGAACCTTATGAAGGTGCTATTAACGGGCGTCATCATCATGCTTTGGATAAAGAAAAAGAATTAACCGGAAACGGTAAACATACTTTATCAGACTTCGCATCGGGTTATCTATATTTCGGATTGCACCGTACCGACAAGGGATGGACTTTCCGCGAATGGGCTCCTAATGCAACAGACATCTATTTAGTGGGAGATTTTAATAACTGGGAAGAAAGAAAAGAGTATAGGCTAAAACGTATTAAGGACAGTGGTAATTGGGAAATAAAATTGAAGCCTGAGGCTATAAGACACGGCGATCATTATAAACTGAAAGTTTATTGGGAAGGAGGATGTGGTGAGCGTATTCCGGCGTGGGCACACAGAGTGGTACAGGATGAACAGACCTACATATTCAGCGCCCAAGTCTGGAATCCGGACAAACCTTATGTTTTCAAGAAAAAATCATTCAAACCCAATACGGACCCATTACTTATTTACGAATGTCACATCGGAATGTCACAGAATGAGGAGAAAGTGGGTACCTATAATGAGTTTCGTGAAAAAATTCTGCCAAGAATCGCCGAAGACGGATACAACTGCATCCAAATTATGGCTATTCAGGAGCATCCTTACTACGGAAGTTTCGGATACCATGTTTCCAGTTTCTTTGCTGCTTCTTCCCGTTTCGGTACTCCGGACGAACTGAAACAACTTATTGATGCGGCACATAAGATGGGAATCGCCGTTATCATGGATATTGTTCATTCTCACGCTGTAAAAAATGAAGTTGAAGGATTGGGGAATTTTGCTGGTGATCCATGCCAATACTTTTATCAAGGAGAACGGCGCGAACACCCGGCTTGGGACTCACTCTGTTTCGACTATGGGAAAAATGAAGTCTTACATTTCTTATTGTCCAACTGCAAGTTTTGGCTGGAAGAATATAAATTCGACGGATTCCGTTTCGATGGTGTCACTTCCATGCTTTATTACAGCCATGGATTGGGAGAAGCTTTCTGTAACTACGGTGATTATTTCAATGGTCACGAAGATGATAACGCCATCTGTTACCTGACATTGGCAAACAAACTGATACATCAGGTAAATGCCAAAGCCATCACTATTGCTGAAGAAGTATCGGGTATGCCCGGATTGGCTGCGCCGATAGAAAACGGAGGATATGGGTTTGACTACCGTATGGCTATGAACATTCCTGACTATTGGATTAAAATCATCAAAGAGAAAATTGATGAAGACTGGAAACCTTCAAGCATGTTTTGGGAAGTGACTAATCGCCGTAAGGACGAAAAAACCATTTCCTATGCCGAAAGTCACGACCAAGCACTTGTAGGAGACAAGACAATTATTTTCCGCTTGATAGATGCCGATATGTACTGGCATTTTCAGAAAGGAGATGAAACTTATACCGTACACCGAGGAATAGCCTTGCATAAAATGATACGTCTGCTCACTGCCAGTACCATCAATGGCGGTTATCTGAACTTTATGGGTAATGAATTCGGGCATCCCGAATGGATTGACTTCCCGCGCGAAGGAAACGGAGGGAGCTATAAATATGCCCGCAGGCAATGGGATCTGGTTGACAACGAGAACTTGTGCTATCACTATTTGGGAGATTTCGATAAAGCAATGATTCATTTAATCAACAGTGAAAAGAAATTCGAAAAAAGTGAAGTGATAGAAGTTTGGCACCATGATGGGGATCAGATACTTGCCTATCGCCGGAACGATTTGGTTTTTGTATTTAATTTCAGTCCGAACAAATCTTATACAGATTATGGATTTTTGGTTCCGGCCGGAGCTTATGAAGTAGTATTGAACACAGACGCCAAGGCATTTGGTGGAAATGACTTTGCAGACGACAGTATTCGTCATTTCACGAATTTCGATCCTCTTTATAAGAGAGACAAGAAAGAGTGGTTGAAACTCTATATTCCAGCTCGCTCCGCAGTCGTATTAAGAAAAGTGAAAGAATAGTTTTTATATGATGTATAAAACTTATTCTCAAAGAAACCGGACCGCCTACAGTGTACGCATTGTAGGCGGTCTTCTTTTTATTCTTTTCCGTATGGCCTTCCTGTATGCACAAAGTCCGCTATTCAGGTGACAATCATCGGTCTTATGCCTTATGGAAACAGGAAGCCACCCCGATTGGATTATTATCTGTGTGCCCTTAATTCGAAAATCAACAAGAGAAAAAGTTCTAAGCATCCAATAAAATGTTTATTGCATTATGTAAGGAAAGGAGTCTTTATTAATGAGGAAATAAAGGGATATGATAACAAACAGATATATAATAAACAATAATTAACGCAAAATGCTTCTGAACTACTTTCTTTTCGCTAACTTTGGGCTTTGTATTGAATAAGATAAGAATCTAAACTTAAAACAATAAATGATACTATGAACAAAGAATTAAGTATGAATCCCAATCCTGTGGTGGTTTTCTTGGAAAAACCCGCGGCCGAATTCACAAAAGCCGATATCATTTCTTATATCTCGGCTCATGATATACGTATGGTCAACTTTATGTACCCTGCCGGAGACGGAAGGTTGAAAACTTTAAACTTCGTAATTAATAATGCGGAATACTTGGAAACAATTTTAACATGCGGAGAGCGGGTAGACGGTTCCAGTCTCTTTTCTTTCATCGAAGCGGGAAGTAGTGACTTGTATGTCATCCCACGGTTTCGCACCGCATTCTTAGATCCTTTTGCGGAAATACCCACATTGACCATGTTATGTTCGTTTTTTAATAAGGACGGACAACCTTTGGAGAGCTCACCTGAATACACATTACATAAAGCAAGTGAAATATTCACTAAGGAGACTGGCATGGAGTTTCAGGCAATGGGAGAATTGGAATACTACGTGATCGCTCCGGATGAAGAAACATTCCCGGCTACTGATCAGCATGGTTATCACGAATCTGCACCTTATGCGAAGTTCAATGATTTCCGGACTCAATGTATGTCATATATCGCACAGGCAGGAGGACAGATAAAGTACGGACATTCCGAAGTGGGAAATTTCACTTTGGACGGACTCATATACGAGCAGAACGAGATTGAATTTCTGCCAGTCAAGGTAGAAGATGCGGCAGACCAGCTTATGCTGGCTAAATGGATCATACGCAATCTAGCCCGTGAATATGGATATAATATAACTTTCGCTCCGAAAATAACTGCCGGTAAGGCAGGTTCAGGTCTTCATATTCACATGCGTATCATGAAAGACGGAAAGAACCTGATGCTGGAAAATGGAAATTTATCCGATACGGCCCGTAAAGCCATTGCCGGAATGATGGTATTGGCTCCGTCCATCACAGCCTTCGGAAACACCAATCCTACTTCTTATTTCCGTCTGGTTCCTCATCAGGAGGCACCTACCAATATATGCTGGGGCGACCGGAACCGTTCCGTACTGGTAAGAGTACCTTTAGGATGGGTTGCCCATTCGGATATGTGTGCCATAGCCAACCCATTGGAACAAAAAAGCCCGTACGATACAACCCAGAAACAAACGGTGGAAATGCGTTCGCCGGATGGTTCGGCCGATTTATATCAATTATTAGCGGGATTAGCCGTAGCATGCCGATATGGCATAGAACAGAAAGACGCATTGGAAATAGCGGAAAAAACATACGTCAATGTAAACATCCACCAAAAAGAGAATGAAGACAAGCTGAAAGAATTGAAGCAACTTCCGGACAGCTGTTTTGCTTCGGCCGAATGTTTGCAGCAGCAAAGAGCTATTTATGAACAGTATAATGTGTTCAGTCCTGCTATGATTGATGGAATCATAAGAAAATTACGCGGTTATAAAGATGAAACATTGAGAAAAGACATAGCCAACCGACCGGATGAAATGCTTGAGTTAGTAAAGAAGTACTTCCACTGCGGGTAGCTTCTTCCTTTCGGTTAAAGGAAACTTTTTATCCCGTTTGCCAGGCGGGGTATTCCTGATGGATAAGAGACAGCATACCATGATATGGAGTAATTTTCCGGGAAAATCAGTGCCTCATTACACAATGAGGCACAAGCTATTTATCTCAGATAGATATTGTATCGTTTTTCCGCTTTGACAGTCGTTTCCGGACCATGCCCCGGATATACGGCCGTATCATCAGGCAAGGTAAGAAGTTTGGTTTTGATACCCTGAATCAACTGTTCTTCTGTTCCTCCTCCCAAGTCTGTACGGCCTATGCTATGTTCGAAAAGGACATCCCCCGTAAAGAGCGCCTTTTCTTCCGCACAATAAAAGACCAATGAACCCAAAGAATGTCCGGGTATATGGAGTATGGTAAAAGTATGTGTTCCGAAAACAACCGTATCCCCTTCATGCAAAAAAACTTTCAATGGGACAGGAGGTTCACAGTCCATGATTCCGAAAGACTTCACCCGCTCCGTTATCTGCTCCAGCCAAGGGAGGTCGGCTTCATGCGCTTCGGCCTTTAAACCGAACTCGTAAAGCATAAACGGATTGCCGAACACATGATCGAAATGCAGATGGGTATTCAACAAATGCTTCACACTCAATCCATTGTTTCGGATATATTGTTTTAATGCCTGTTTCTCCGTATTAAAATAACATCCGGCATCTATCACAACGGCCTCTTTCGTCTCGTCCCACACTACATACGTGTTGACGGGCAACATATTGAATTCAAACTTCTTAATGGTCATCATATCTTTTACAACAACGTTACATATATCACTTTCTTGGTCATGAAATACTCTTCCTTAAAGTAATCCTTCAAATTATATACCAACGTCCGGTTCTTCAGAGGCATTGTTTCGTGTTCTAACTCTCCGCCTTTTAAACATATCAGTCCGTTCGGATAGGCATTGTGCTGTTCTTTGGAAATGTTTTTCCTGACAGTATTCGCCAGTTCCGCCAAAGGCATGACCGCACGGCTTACTACAAAATCAAAAAGCTGCTTTTCCTCTTCAGCCCTGCAGTGCTTCAATGAAACATTGGTCAGTCCAATGGAGGAAGCTATCTCCGTAGCTACTTTTATCTTTTTCCCAATGCTGTCTATCAAATGAAATCGCACATCCGGAAAAAGAATAGCCAGTGGAATACCCGGGAAACCTCCTCCCGTGCCCACATCCATCACTTTGGTACCCGGTTTGAAGTGAATGATTTTGGCAATGCCCAACGAATGGAGTACATGGTGCTCATAAAGATTAGCGATATCCTTGCGGGAAATCACATTGATTTTTGCATTCCAGTCTGTATATAAATCATATAGTGCCTCAAATTGTTCGCGTTGTCTTTCCGTTATATTCGGAAAATAAGAAAGCAATTGTTCCATGATTAGCTGTTATTTCTTTAATAAATCCGTCAAATCCCCATAAGGAATTTTCAAAACGGTCACTCCTACGACATAGGGAGCTATTTCGTAAGTATTGTACAAGAATTCCATTCCGTCGTCCTTTAACAGGAAGTTTTTGGAAGGATACATTCCGCTCCACAATAAATACCCCTTTTCCTGCAACGCTTCCATGGAAGTGGCTTCAGCCTGCTTCATCAGGCTTTTTAGCAATATTTCATTCAGCGGGGATTCATATCCGGGAACAAATAGATTATCCAATGTGACAAGCCGGCCCGTCTCGGTATAAAAATTGAGATATGTATTCACCTGATTCCCATGGGCTCCTCCTTCATAGCTATTCATCTCGATGATATAATTGATGATTCCTTCTTTTCCTTTCCGCGTGTCGGTTTTCAGGTTATAATAGTAATTGTACCATCCCATGGACGCTTTTTCCTCCTCCTTATCTTCCTTATAGCATGGAAGCAAATCATGTGTATAATCTCGTGTATAATGTGCCACAAAAGAATCTACGGCCGTTTTCGGAGAAAGGGCCTCATATCCGAAAGCTGCCCTCACAATCTCCGCATTGATATGATGGCTGACAGAATCATCCCCCTCCGCATAATTCAAATCAATGGACATACTGCATGCGGGAGACAAGGTGTCGGCCGTCAGATGTACCTGTTCCGTCACATGGATAGACTTGAACGACGTTTCGTCTTTCGGAGAATTCTTACATCCGAAGAGCGATAAAAAACAGAAAATACCTGCTGCTATCCTAAACATATTTGTTCTTTTCATTCTTCTATAAATTAGGTTCTTTATCAGGCAAAAGTATGCCTTAAATTAACGGACTTATAATTTTATACAGATAAAATCCTTGACAATGGCAAAGTTAAGTATAAAATCTGATAAAATACCCCCTTTCGGAGGCATTTATTTCACGGGCATGGCATTTTGTTGAACAGCTTTTTGCTTAAAAATGTTGATGTTTGCAATACAGTTGCACCAATTATCTTTTATTTTTGCAGTGGTAACCAAAGAACATAACCAACGAATATAAAAAGCCTTATGAGTCATATAATAAAGAAAACCTATCCTGTGACAGGAATGCATTGCGCCGTATGCGCCAGAAATGTGGAAAAAGCATTGTCCAGACAAGAAGGGGTGCTCGAAGCCAATGTCAATCTGGCCGCCAATACGGTAGCCGTGTCCTACGAGGATACGCAAACCCCTCAGTCTTTACGGGACGCCGTACGAAGTATAGGGTTTGACTTAATCATCGATGCGGAGAATCCGGAAAAGGAACTGGAAGAGATGGAAAACGAGCGTTACCGGAAAATGAAGAACAAGACGATTGGCGCTTGGTCGTTTGCGCTGCCCGTAGCGGTTCTGGGCATGTTTTTCATGCATCTGCAAGGAGTCAGCTATATCCTGTTGTTACTCTCACTGCCCGTGTTCTATTTTGGCAATCATTTCTATGTCAGCGCATGGAAACAATTGAAACAGAAAAGCAGCAACATGGACACGTTGGTTGCCTTGAGTACATCCATAGCCTTCCTTTTCAGCCTGTTCAACACATTCTTCCCTGAATTTTGGACGGAGAGAGGACTCGAACCCCATGTATATTACGAAGCTTCGACCATGATCATCGCTTTCGTCCTCACCGGAAAACTTATGGAAGAGAGGGCCAAGGGAAAAACATCTTCCGCCATCCGCAAACTGATGGGACTACAGCCTCAGACGGCACACGTCCTGCGAAATGGCAAGGAGGAAGAGACGGCCATTGCTCTTTTGCGACAGGGAGACCTCATCAGCGTACATCCCGGAGAAAGAATTCCTGTAGACGGGTACGTGACGGACGGCAACTCTTTTATTGACGAAAGCATGATTTCAGGAGAACCCATACCCGTTGAAAAGAAAAAAGGAGACAAGGTGTTGGCGGGAACCATCAATCAAACAGGAGCGTTTGTCCTGTGTGCGGAGAAAGTAGGAAGCGCGACGGTTTTAGCGCAAATCATCCGTATGGTGCAGGAAGCGCAAGGCTCTAAGGCACCCGTACAGCGCATGGTAGATAAAGTGACCGGAATCTTTGTGCCGACAGTCATCACCCTATCCATCCTTACTTTTATGATATGGATGCTCATAGGAGGTGGCGGCTACTTCTCCCATGCGTTGTTATCAGCCGTTTCCGTCTTAGTGATAGCCTGCCCTTGTGCCTTGGGTCTGGCCACTCCCACAGCCCTGATGGTGGGAATAGGAAAGGGAGCGGACGCGCACATCCTTATTAAGGACGCCGTAGCCTTGGAAGAAATGCGCAGAGTCGATACGATTGTCTTTGACAAGACGGGTACTTTGACGGAAGGTCGTCCGCAAGTAACAGGATGGTTGTGGAACCGGCCAGGCGACACGGATTATAAAAACGTTCTCTATGCGGCGGAACTGAAATCGGAACATCCTTTGGCTACGGCCATTACACAAGCGCTTGAGAAGGAAGGAATAGCGGAAGCTCATATCGACTCCTTTGAAAACATAGTAGGAGAGGGCATTAAAGTATCCAAGGCGCATGAAATCTTCTGGGCAGGAAGCCGGCGCATGCTGAAGCGATACAACATACAACTCTCCGAGAGCATGGCCGATATGGTGAAAGCGTACGAACACGAGGCAAAGAGTCTGGTGTATTTTGGAAAAGGAGAGGAGTTGCTGGCCGTTGTCGCCATCAGCGATTCCATCAAGGAAGCCAGTTACGAGGCGGTCAAGATATTGCATGCGCGGAACAAATACTTGTGTATGCTGACTGGCGACGGCCATCTGGCGGCCCAATCCATTGCCGGACAATTGAATCTGGATCTGTTCAAAGCGGAGGCCTTGCCGCAGGATAAGGAAGATTTCATCGTTTCTCTGCAGCGTGAAGGAAGAATCGTGGCGATGGTTGGCGATGGCATTAATGATTCCCAAGCGCTGGCAAGAGCAGATGTCAGCATTGCCATGGGGAAAGGAACAGATATTGCCATGGACGTGGCGATGATTACCTTAATCAACTCGGACCTGCTGCTTTTGCCAAAAGCCTTTAAGCTATCCAAGATGACGGTAAGACTGATTCGCGAGAATCTCTTTTGGGCATTCGTCTATAATATAATAGGTATTCCTGTTGCAGCCGGAGTCCTCTTTCCTGCTTTCGGCATATTGCTTAATCCGATGTTTGCCAGTGCGGCCATGGCCTTCTCCTCCGTATCGGTGGTACTCAACAGCCTGCGCCTTAACTGGAAAAGGCTTTGATTATTTGTGAAGCGGTGGAAGGGAGACAAACCGGGAAAATACGTCACGGCATTTCACTCCTATGGATAATCATTTTTCGCTTCTTTCTTCAAGGAGAAAAAGAGAACTTCTTTTTCTTTCCCTGAATTTGACTTTATTATTCGTGAATATATAGAACGGCAATAAAGTCAAGCCATGAGCTTAGATCTTAATGAATTTCTCGTTTGTTCTGTGCTTAATATAAAATAAAAAACAAAATTCAGCACGGTATAAACGAATTTTGATTATTTTTGCGCTTAGGAACGAATTTGACAACGCTATGATAATAGGTAGAAAGAGAGAACAACAAGAGCTATTAAAGGCTTACGAATCGGAATATTCCGAGTTTGTGGCGGTAACAGGTCGGCGCCGTGTGGGAAAAACATTCCTCGTGCGAGAAACATTCGACTATAAATTTGCTTTCCAGCATTCGGGATTGGCAAATCAGAATACCCGCGCACAGCTGCGTGAGTTCCGTCTGTCGCTCATTAGGTGCGGTATGAAGAAGTGCCGTATTCCTGTTGATTGGTCCGATGCTTTCTTCCTGCTGTCTCAACTGCTCGACCAACAAAAAGACGGCAAGAAAGTCGTCTTTATTGACGAATTGCCGTGGATGGATGCACCGCGTTCAAACTTCGTTTCGGCAATCGAACATTTTTGGAATGGCTACGCATCGGCGCGAAAAGATATATTGTTGATTATCTGCGGCTCGGCGACTTCATGGATTATCAACAATGTATTCAAAGACCATGGCGGACTGCACAATAGGGTTACCTACAAAATCAATCTTGCACCGTTCACACTGAACGAGTGCGAGCAATATGCCCAAAGCCGTCATTTGGGCATGAGCCGCTATGGGATATTGGAGTGCTATATGGTTATGGGTGGCGTACCGTTTTATTGGTCAATGTTGGAACGCGGGAAAAGTGTAGCCCAGAATATAGATGCGCTTTTTTTCTCGCCAACGGGCAAACTGCACTATGAGTACAGCGAATTGTATAAATCCCTGTTCAAGAATCCGGGGCCGTATATCAAGGTTGTGGAGATACTTGGAACAAAGCGTATTGGTATGGCCCGCGAGGAGCTTATCAATGAAGGCGGGCTGGCTAATAATGGCCTTTTGACGCGAATTTTGGAGGACTTGGAGGCGTGCGGTTTTATTCGCAAGTTCAATTATCAGGGCATCAAGCATATGACAGCGATTTACCAGTTAATTGACAACTATACGCTGTTCTACTACAAGTTCCTGCACAATCGCGCAGGTTTAGACGAGAATTTTTGGAGCATCAACCTCAATACACCGGTTCGTAATGCGTGGGAAGGTCTTGCATTCGAGCGGGTATGTTTCGAGCATATTCGGCAGATAAAATCGGCGTTGGGCATAGCCGGAGTTACAACACAAATCTATTCGTGGCGTGTAAAAGATGATCCGGTATATGGCAACGGAGCGCAGATAGATATGGTCATCGACCGCGCCGACCAGATTGTCGACCTCTGCGAGATGAAATTTTCTACGGCGGAGTATGCTATTGAGAAATCCGATGATGAAAGTTTGCGCCATAAGGCCGGACGATTCCGCGAGGCGCATAAAGGGAATAAGGCGGTGCATACGATACTGATTACTCCATATGGAATCAAACGGAATATGTACCAGCACAGTGTACAGAATGTAGTAACTGCGGAAGATTTGTTTCATGAATGAGATTAAAGCATAAAGATAATGTCATTTTGGAATTTTCTCGGCGAATTGGCATTGCTTGAATGGCTGTTTGGGCCAGACAAGCCCGATGAGGTGAAAACGCCTCCGTCAAATCATCTGTATGATTATAATCGGGAAGATGATTGTTTTGACCGAATTCATTCATTGGAAAATCGTATCGATGAGTTGGAGCGACAGCAGAGCAAATGCGATATACTTTCGGACAGGTACGACGAGTTGCAAGATAGAATAGATGACTTACAGGACGAACTCGACGAATTAGACGACTATTTTGGTTGTTGAAAAATAAGATTAATTTAACGTGAGTTCGACGAATTTTAATTGTCTGTAGATTGAGGAGGATTAGTGAAATGAACATTGCACAGGTGGAGTATTCAAGACGCAGTCGTCCGATGACTTCATTGTCAACCAATCGGGAGTATAACTATGATTGCCCCCCCCCTTTTTTCTGCGTGGGGATGGCAGTACCAGCTAACCTATATGAATCGCCATGGTTACGGACGTGTTTTGTCTGTTTCTTGTATCTCCGTTCACCGTCCAGCGGTCGCTGGACGGTCCATGCAGATAGGTGCATCGGCTTTCGCAGTTATCTAACTTCACCGTCCAGCGGACTGTTGGACGGTGAACGGTGCTTACTTGTTATTACTATGCAGCCATCTTCTCTATGTCTTTAATATAAAGATACAATGATTTTCACTAATCACCAATCTGCAGACAATTAAAATTCATCGAACTCACGTTATATTATATATAGCGCCTCCTTTCATGAAAAAGGCATGACTCCGATAAGGAAAGAGATTTTTTTTGAGTATCAAAGGCGTGCATCTCAAATAAATTTGTACTTTTGTGTTTAATATTAAAGTGTTGTAATTTATCGACAGCTGAATGATATGGAATCGCAAAAAATCGACAGGATTAAATAGACCCACGCCAGTTGATTAATGGTGGTAATATTGACTGATTATGGCGAAGAAACTTAAATCATTTTCTCATGTTCAGGCAACTGAGGCATTGGAGCAGCTCGGTCAGCATGGT
>CANQSM010000042.1 GCA_947626525.1 uncultured Phocaeicola sp.
GGTACAAAGGTACTAATCATTACAGAAGATTAAGCTTGTTCCCGTTTAATTCAAACACGGGGTTTTACTAGTGACCCTATTTATGGTAATTGATGCCTCTGATTCAGACGTCATTGCTGATGAACAATTTAGGGTTGGTATAGCTTATTATGAAGGTGCCTACATGTTACCCAAAGATATGGATAAGGCACTTTCATATTTTAGGAAAGCAGCAGAGAGAGGACATGCTGTTGCCCAAACCTTTATGGTTATGGGGAGTATGAATTATAAAGATGACCATAATGAAGAGGTTATGCATTGGCTTCAGAAGGCTGCTGAGCAGGGAGAACGTCAAGCGCTTTACAACTTAGGTAATAGTTGTCACCGAAGGGATATTAGTGGTCTGGTTGATATTTCTAAAAGCAATGAACTGTTTCGTCAATCTGCAGAAGATGGGTATCAGGCTGCTTATTCTCGAATGGCTCTTATATACTTTAATGGTGAAGGGGTTGAGAAGAATCTTAAGATAGCGAAATACTGGGCTTGGCTTGATTTTGCCAACCTACCAGAAAGTTTTCGTGACAAATCAATTCTTGTTCAATTAATAGAGCCAGAGGATGTAAACGAAGAGAATCAGATCAATTTCAAGAAGATAATAGAAGACGCAGCTGAAGCTGGTGAACGTGATGCAATGAACAATTGGGCATCTGGTTTAAAAAATATCGGTGAAAATGAAAAGGCGTTTGCCTTATGGCAGAAAGCAGCAGATCTAAAGCATCCGAATGGTATGTGTAATGTTGCTCGCCAGTGTTGGACGGAGAATGTGAAAAATTATGAACGTGCCAGAACATTATTCGAGGAAGCATCTAAAAGTGGAAATCAGCATGCGTTCTATGGACTTGCTGTGATACACTATCAAGGTCTTGGTGTTGAGAAAGATGTGAAAAAAGCATGGGAATATTTGGAAAAAGCAATAAATAAAGGAGATGCCGAATCCAGATATTTATTTGCGTCGATGTGCCTTAATAATGATATGCAAGAAATTCTGCCAGACAAGGTTTTGAGAGGTATGAGCTATATGGAACAGGCTGCTATGGACAATTATAAGCCTGCTTTAGATTTTCTTAAAAGTAATCAATCAAAATAATTTGGCCTTATTGGGCAATATGTTGACTAATATAATTAAGAGTATCCTTGGGAACAAATCCAATGGCGATGTTGTTTCCCGAAACGATACAAATGATGATAATAAACATTACTCAAGTTTCGGATTTAGAAATTAAGCCGATTGAGCCAGAACTTTGAATACTGCCAGTCTGCTGTCAAAAGCAAAAAAAGAAGTTGCAGATTATAATTAACGTGAGTTCGAAATAAAATTATTTGTATTCCTGCATCACATTATGGTAGATGTTGAGGTGGAAAACCTTTGTTTCCATTGCTCAACAGCCTCATACGAAGTCGTATCGGCTCTTTTGCCTTGACTCGTTTCTTCGCTCGTGCTATAGTGGAAAGATTTATATGAAAATAATAAAACTGCTCTTACACACACATTATTATATCAATAACATAAATAACGAATTATGCTGATATATCAATATTTAAAAAGCAACGTCATAATAATCTTCTATGGAAACTTTTCTCTTTTAAGTATGATTTCATAATATAATAAAGGTGTATTTATGCTAATTTGTCGGATTATGAGAGATAAAATATATCAGATTGTCAGGGATATATTGGACGCAACTATTTTTGCTAGACAAAATGTTAGCAAAATGTAGGTGGAATACCAAAAACTTTCTATATATTTGAAGCAATTTTTAAGTGAAAACCTTATTTTACTATGAAATATATAGAATTGCCAGAAGGCAAAGTCAGACGTCTTTCTTTCTATTTAGCTATGGAAGAGTTTGTAGCTCGCCACCTTAACGAAGCCGAATGCTTTTTCATGTGGCAAGTCAACCCTACAGTTATCTTTGGGAGGAATCAGTTGATTGAGAATGAGGTAAATTTGGATTATTGCCGGACTAATCATATAGAGACCTATCGTAGAAAAAGCGGAGGCGGCTGTGTCTATGCCGATTGGAGTAATATCATGTTTTCTTATATTACACAAGATATCAATGTCCGTTTTACATTCGACAAATATTTACGTATGGTAGCCCACGTATTGCGCAAGTTGGGAGTAAACGCCGAGGCTTCAGGACGTAATGATATTCATATCAATGGGAAAAAGGTATCGGGAAATGCTTTTTATCATGTCCCGGGAAAGAGTATCGTACATGGTACCATGTTATTTAATACAGACCTCGAAAGTTTGGTGCGTGCCATTACTCCGTCTAATGAAAAGCTGATTAGTAAAGGAGTGGAATCTGTGCGGCAGCATGTAACGAATCTGTCGGAATATCTTTCCATAGACATAGAAGAATTCAAGACGTTTGTGCGACAACAGATGTGTGACGAAATGATAACGCTTACTTCAAGTCAGGTTCGGTCAATAGAAGAAATAGAGAAAGAATATGTAAGCGACTCTTTCATTTATGGCAACAATCCTCACTATACTTTAATAAAAAGAGGACGTACCGTATCTGCCGGCGAACTTGAAATTCGGATGGAACTGAAAAATGGAGTCATAAAGCGTCTTAATGTAATGGGGGATTATTTTCTGGTAGGAGATTTGGATAAGGAACTGATAGCGCGCCTGTACGATGTGCCTTATGAAGAAACTGCTGTACGTTCTGCTTTGAAGGGAGTACGGCTGGAAGATATCATTTTATATCTGAGTGAGGATGAATGGATACAGGTTATGTTTAGTTAGTATTTGATTAATCAAAATTATAAAGACTATGGAAGAATTGATAAAGACGTGCTTATATGACAAGCATATATCTTTGGGAGCTAAGATGAGTCCCTTCGGGGGTTTCGACATGCCGATAGAGTATACTTCAATTATTGAAGAGCATAATGCGGTACGCCATGCTGCGGGTATATTTGATGTTTCTCATATGGGTGAAGTACTGATAAAGGGTACGGATGCGGAAAAGTATGTAAACCATATCTTTACCAACAATGTGCGGGAGATTGATGCCGGACAGATTTTGTATGGCATGATGCTGTATCCGAGCGGAGGTGTGGTAGACGATTTATTAGTATACAAGAAATCATCGGATGAATATTTCTTAGTTATCAATGCTTCTAATATAAAGAAGGATTACAATTGGATTGTAGAAAACAGTAAAGGGTTTGACGTTGTCTTGGAGAATCAGTCAGACTTGTTCGGAGAAGTTGCCATACAAGGTCCTGAGGCCGAAAAGATGATTGAAAAACATCTTCAGATAAAGGTATCCGATTTGGGCTTCTATACTTTTAAAGAACTTGACTATAAGGGGCGGACAATCCTTGTCAGCCGTACGGGGTACACCGGGGAAGACGGTTTTGAAGTATATGCTGTACCTGAAGTCATCCGTGAAGTATGGGATATTTTGGTCGGCTCCAAAGAGGTTGCTCCATGTGGATTGGGATGTCGTGATACCCTGCGCTTCGAAGTGGCACTACCCCTTTACGGGCATGAATTGAGTGAGGATATCACTCCGGTAGAAGCCGGACTAAGCATGTTTGTAAAACTAAACAAGCCGGAATTCATTGGCAGAGAAGTGGTGCAACGCCAGAAAGAGCAAGGAGTGATGCAAAAAGTAGTGGGGATAGAATTGCAAGATAAGGCTATTCCCCGTAACGGATATGATGTGGAGATGGAAGGTGTGAAGATTGGATATGTCACTACCGGTTACCATTCCATCTCTACCGATAAAAGTGTCTGCATGGCCTTGATAGATAGTCAATATGCCACTTTAGGGACAGAGGTGGACATCCGTATCCGGAAAAAGACCTTTAAAGGTGTTGTCTGTAAGAAACGTTTTTATCAGAAAAACTATAAGAAATAATTAATTCAAATACGAAAGATTATGAGTACAGTTGTAGAAGGATTACGCTATGCGGAATCACACGAATGGGTAAAAGTAGAAGGCGAATACGCTTATGTAGGTATTACGGACTATGCACAGAATGCGTTAGGCAATATTGTGTATGTGGATATGCCTGAGGTGGACGATGAAGTGAAAAAGGACGAGGAGTTCGGTGCAGTGGAAAGTGTGAAAGCTGCCAGTGACTTAATATCTCCGGTTAGTGGTGTGGTTGTGGAAATCAATGAGAAATTGGAAGACGCTCCGGAATTATTGAATGAGGATGCTTTTGGCAATTGGATTATGAAAGTGAAGCTTTCGGACATTGCAGAAGTGGATACGTTGTTGGATGCCAAGGCCTATGAGGCTATTTGCGAATAAGACCATAAAAACAAATGCTTTTATGAATTACAAATATTTTCCTCATACGGAGGCGGATATAGAACAAATGCTGCAACGGATTGGTGTACAGTCACTGGACGACTTGTATGCCGAGATTCCGGCGAGTGTTGTCTGGAAGAAAGAGTACGCCCTCCCCTCTTCCATGTCGGAACTGGAGATACGGAACTATTTTACTGAGTTAGGAAAGAAAAACTGTCCGCTGACTATCTTCGTAGGCGCGGGAGCCTACGACCATTATGCGCCGTCTGTCATTCCACAGTTGATTTCCCGCTCGGAGTTTCTGACGGCTTACACTCCTTATCAACCGGAAATATCCCAGGGAACCCTGCAGTATATCTTTGAATTTCAGAGTATGATGTCTGAACTGACCGGACTGGAGTGTACCAACGCATCCATGTATGATGGTCCTACAGCCACGGCGGAAGCCATGTTTATGGCGGTGGCATCGGCTAAGAAAAAGAAGAAAGTATTGATTTCCGAGACAGTGAATCCCAACGTCATGCGGGTGGTACGGACGTATGCGTTTTATCATGGAATAACTTTGGAAACCATTGCCGAGAAAGACGGATGCACCGACAAGGCGGAAATGGAGCGCCTGCTTCAGGCCGGAGAGGTGGCCGGAGTGATTGCGGCTTCTCCTAATAAATATGGCATCATTGAAGACTTTACCGGATTTGCCGAGGCTGTCCACGCACAGAAAGCTCTGTTCATACTGAATGCTGACCCTTCTACGCTGGCTGTACTGAAATCTCCGGCGGAATGGGGAGCGGACATCGCTTGCGGTGATGCACAGACTTTGGGCATGCCGTTGAACTTTGGAGGTCCGTATGTAGGATACCTCTCTTGTACGAAAGAGCTGGTACGTAAACTTCCCGGACGTATTGTAGGCGCCACCAAGGATGTGGACGGCAAACGGGCCTTTGTGCTGACTTTGCAGGCGCGCGAGCAGCATATCCGCCGGGAGAAAGCCAACAGCAATATCTGTTCCAACCAGTCTCTGATGGCACTGTATGTCACCATCTACCTGTCGCTGATGGGCAAGCAGGGATTGCGTGAAGTGAATGAACTGTCGTATAGCGGCGCTCATTATCTATATGAGCAGTTGCTGGCTACAGGCAAGTTTACCCCGGCATTCAACAAACCTTTCCTAAAAGAGTTTGCCGTGCGCACTACCTTGTGCCCGAAGACTTTGCAGGAGAAGTGGAAAGAAAACGGATTCTTTGCCGGCATAGAGATAGCGGACGGCGTGTTGCTGTTCAGTGTCACGGAGAAACGGACAAAAGAAGAGATAGACAGGTTGGTTGCTTTAATAAAGGAGGTGTAGACTATGAAATACTATGATAAACTGATATTTGAGCTCTCGAAAGAAGGACGTCGCGGATATACGCTTCCGGAAAACAGATTGAAGCAATATTCCATGGAAGAGTTACCGGCTTCATTGAAAAGAGAGAAAGAACTGATGCTGCCTGAAGTCAGTGAGTTTGATGTGGTGCGTCACTATACCAACGTTTCGAACAAGAACTTCGGTGTCGACACCGGTTTCTATCCGTTGGGAAGCTGTACCATGAAATACAATCCGAAGCTGAACGAAGAGATGGCGGCATTGCCGGCTTTTACCTCTCTGCATCCTTTACAGCCAGAAGACACTGTCCAAGGAGCGTTGGAACTCTATTACCGCTTTGCTCATGCGCTGGCAGAGGTTTCCGGACTAGCTGAATTCACACTGAATCCGTTTGCCGGGGCACATGGCGAGTTGACCGGCTTGATGGTGATGCGTCAGTATCACATCCAACGCGGTGACTTGAAGCGTACGAAAGTGATTGTGCCCAACAGTGCCCACGGGACCAACCCGGCCAGCGCGGCGGTATGCGGACTGGAGATTGTGGAGGTGAAATCGAAGGAGAACGGGCGGATTGATGTGGAAGACCTGAAGCCATTGCTGGACGATACCATAGCCGGTATCATGATGACTAACCCGAATACACTGGGACTCTTTGAGACGGAGATTCTGGAGATTGCGCAGCTGGTGCATGCCTGCGGAGGCCTGCTTTATTATGACGGGGCCAACCTGAATCCGCTGTTGGGAAAATGCCGTCCCGGAGACATGGGCTTCGATATCATGCACATCAATGTGCATAAAACATTCTCTACACCTCACGGCGGAGGCGGACCCGGTTCCGGCCCTGTAGGCGTGGCTCCCGCTTTGGTGGACTATTTGCCGAACCCGCATGTGAAGAAGCGTGCCGACGGCGTATTCTATGTGGAGAACGGCGACAAGGCTTCGGGAAGCGTTTCCGGCTTCCTGGGCAATTTCGGTGTGATGGTGCGCGGCTATACGTACATCCTCTCTTTGGGAAAGGAGAACATCAAGATGGTAGGGCCGCTGGCGACACTGAATGCCAATTATATCAAAGAATCGTTGAAAGAGGAGTACTATCTGCCGATAGAGGATATCTGCAAACATGAGTTCGTGTTCGACGGGCTGGCAGACAAATCCACCGGAGTGACTACCTTGGACATAGCCAAACGGTTGCTCGACTACGGCTATCATGCCCCCACTATCTATTTCCCGCTGTTGTTCCACCAGTCTATTATGATTGAACCTACGGAAACGGAATCCATTGAAACACTGGATGAGTTTATCCATGTCATGAAGGTGGTGGCGCAGGAGGCGAAGGATGATCCGGAATCGGTGCGGACGGCTCCCCATACGACACCTGTACGCAGGCTGGATGAGACAACGGCGGCCAAGCACCCTATTTTGTCTTACAGAGACTTACTTAAAGAGGTATAACCTATGCACACGAACATAATCATTATAGGCGCAGGCCCCGGGGGATACGAAACGGCGGTTCATGCGGCAAAGCAGGGACTTTCCGTCACGATATTCGAAGAGAGAAAGCCGGGTGGAACCTGTTTGAACGAAGGGTGTATCCCCACGAAGTCCTTCTGCAAGAACGCGGAGGTGATGGAACAGCTAAAGGAGGCGGAGGTGTACGGAGTCGGGCACCTCTCCTACTCCTTTGATTTCGCCAAAGTGGTGGAGCGCAAGAATCAGGTGGTGGAGACGCTCGGTCTGGGCGTTGAATCCCTGATGAGGCACAAGCTGATTACCTACGTCAATGCCAAGGCGCGACTGAAAGACGCGCATACGGTGATTGCGGGCGGAGAAGAATACTCGGCCGATGACGTGATTATCGCCACAGGCTCGGTGACGAAGATGCTACCCGTACCCGGACTGGATTTGCCGGGAGTGCTGACCTCCAAAGAGATGCTGGACATCGACCATGTGCCCGCCCGCCTGTGTGTGATAGGCGCCGGAGTGATCGGACTGGAGTTCGCCTCCATCTTCCACCGTTTCGGCAGCAAGGTGACGATGATAGAATATGCCAAGGAGATTCTCCCCAACTTCGATACGGACATAGCCAAACGGTTGAAGCAGACCTTGGGTAAGCGGGGGATTGAAATCGTGAACCAAGCCAAAGTATGCGGCGTGGAGCAGCGCGAAGGGGCGCTGGCGGTATGCTACGAGTACAAGGGCGAACAGAAGGCGTGCGAGGCCGATACCGTGTTGCTGGCGGTAGGGCGCGCGGCCAATGTGGAGTCGCTGAACCTGGACGAGGCGGGCATTGCCTACTCTCCCAAAGGCATTCAGGTAGACGACAACATGCGGACCAATCTGCCCCACGTCTACGCCATCGGCGATGTGAACGGACGCTGTATGCTGGCGCATGCGGCCACCTTCCAAGGCATGCGGGCACTGAACCATATCATGGGTAAGGCCGACGCCATTCGCCTGGACATCGTCCCGGCGGCTGTGTTCACCTCGCCCGAGGCAGCCATGGTGGGTCTCACGGAAGAGCAGTGTAAAGCGCAGGGTATGGCGCTGACTGTCAGGAAATCTTTTTTCCGGGCCAACGGGAAGGCGCTGGCCATGAACGAACCGGACGGATTCTGCAAAGTGCTTGCCTCTTCGGAGGACGGCCGGGTGGTAGGCTGTCACCTGTTTGGTGCCCATGCGGCCGACTTGATTCAGGAAGTGGCCGCGCTGATGAATAAAGAGGTCACTTTGGAAGAGTTTGCTCAGGTGATTCACGGACATCCCACTCTTGGCGAGGTGGTGCAGAGCGCACTGCTCGGATAAGGGAAAGAGGGTCGTCACGTCAACGGCCACACCAGCGAAGGGGCTTTGAATTTGTAAAGGGGGACAGCTTCATCGGGCCCGAACCTTATGCGGATTCTTACGTGAATGTTTTAAAAAATATCCTTCACCTTCACCTATGATGAGTATAATTGTGTATCTCAGCAGATTACAAATATATATGGGTGAAGGTAATTTCATGAAATCGGCTCAATGCTTCAAAAACAGCCGATATTTAACACTATTTTGCATTGAAAATATGTTAAATCAACCCATATTTCCCTCTTTCTATGGGGAATTCCTTGGTCATATCTCCTAAAAAACGTATATTTGTGAATAAACAAAATGACTGTGTGAGCTATGGAAAACAAGCATATCCCCGTAGGACTGAGCGGACATCCCACTGTCTGCTTTTTGGAAGGATGCCCGTGGGCATCCAAGTGTATCAGGCGTTTGGCGTACGAACGGCTTGGGAAGGAGCGTCATTATGGCAATGCCGTGCATCCCTCTTCGCTCCGTGAAGACGGATGTGACATGTTCAGCGAAGCCAGATTGAAACGGTTTGCCAAGGGAGCCACTCATCTCTACGATGAGGTGCGGATGAAGCACTACACCTCTATCCGGCATCAGGTCGTCCGCATTTTGCACGGGCGCGACGGCTACTACCGCAGCATCAGCGGCAAACGTCTGATAACGGAATCGGAACAACAGCAGATTCTCCGCCTTTTCGCCTCTTACGGATATCCGGTTTCAGACTTGTTCGATGAATATGTGGAGCAATATGAGTAGGATGCCCATACGCTTGCGACGACTGTCGCATGACTGTTGCGACAGTCGTCGCATACGCCTTGCCACTCCTGTCGCACACGTTATCCTATTGCTGTCGCAATCGTTGCTCCGTAAGGCTCGCGTACATGAATGCGCGGATGCATCGGCAACGGTTTCATTGCGCTTCCGGACGTCCCTTCAAAGGGATTGCACAGGCCCCTCTCCTGTTGCCTGTTCCGGCCATCCCGATGCCTTCGGGCAATACACGGGCGGGCGTCCGCGCTCTTTTGCAACGTTCCGGCGAAAGGAATCACTTCGCCTTGCATCCATCTGTTTCATGTAATCGCAAGTAAAAAAACGCCATGCCTTATGAGCTATAATCCCAAAATCACCTTAGTGCGGGTCGACACCAAACAAGCGACCCTCAAAGTATCGGAATGCCCCTTGTACAAGCTCCTCGAGAAAATAAAGAAGAACGTGGACAACCCCGACCTGCATACGCTGCGGAACCATATCAGGTTCAACCGCCCCTATATCCCCCGCAGTTACGAACGCCTGCACCGCATCTACCCGACAGCCCGACTGAAGAAGGACACCGACGGGCAACTCTATCCGATGGAGTACAACGATTTGCTGTTGCTGTCGGCCGGCCCCCTTTTCGAGGAAGAGAAGATAGAGAAAGTGAAGCGACAGGCCAGGGTGCTTCCCTCTACCCTTGCGGCCTTTGCGGGAGCCGGCGGGAGAAGTGTGAAGATACTGGTACGGATTACATTGCCCGATGCGCGGCGGCGCAATGAGGTGGAGATGGAACATTTCTTCCGGAAAAGCTACGAGATGGCTTCATCGCTCTACGCCTCCCTCCTGCAGGTGACGGTAGTGCCTGCGGGCATCCGGGACGGCGCGTCGCCGGTGATGGCCAGTTGCCGCATGACCGCCGACGAGGCGCCGCTGTGGATGGAGCAGGCCGTGCCCTTGCGGATAGGCGGCAACGAACCGATAGCGGTCACCGCCGTGCCGGATTCTTCTTCCGAGTCCGACTCCCTGGCCGGATACAGCAACAAAGTGAAGGCCCTTGTCAAGTTCCTGAACCGGCGTTACGATTTCCGTTACAATTCGATACGGAGTTCCACGGAATACCTCGACAAGCAGAAAGCCTATTGGGGATGGCGGATGACCGACCTGCGGTTCATCAACGCCCTTTCGCTCGACGCGTGCGAAGCCGGCATAGAAGCCACCCCCAAGGAAGTGATGACTTATCTCAACTCGTCGCGCGTCCCCGTGGTCGACCCTGTGGACCGCTACATCATGGAGGTGATGGATCAATGGGACGGGCACGATTACATTGGAGACCTGGCCGATTGCGTGCGGACGGATTTGCCCCAATGGAAAGCCTGGTTCCGGCTCTGGTTCCTCGGTATGGTGGCACAATGGATGGGATATAACCGGCAATACGGCAACAGCATCGTCCCCCTGCTGGTCTCTCCCCAAGGATGGCACAAGTCCACTTTCTGCAGTCTGTTGCTTCCTCCCGAACTCCGGTGGGGATATATCGATAGCCTGAAGATAGACAACCAACGTCTTGTGATGCAGTCGATGTGCGAATTCCTGCTGATAAACATCGATGAATTCAACAGCGTCTCCAGGAAGGTGCAGGAAGGTTTCCTGAAGAACACGATACAGTTGGCGAGCATTTCGTTGAAACGTCCCTACGCCCGCAGTATCGTGCAGGAGAAACGCAGAGCCTCGTTCATCGCCACCTCCAACCTTACCGACATCCTCTCCGACCCTTCCGGTTCGCGCCGTTTCTTTGTGGTCAACATTACCGAGCCCATCCGCATGGAAGGCCGTATCCCTTACACACAGCTCTACGCGCAAGCCGTGGCAGCCGTGCGCAACAACGAGCGCAGGTGGTTCGATGACAAGGATATCGAGGCCGTGATGGCGCACAACCGCCGGTATGCCCTGCTTAGCAGCGCCGACATGTACTTCCATAACTATTTCGAAGCCGCCCTGCCGGACGACCCCGACGCAGTGTGGATGACCGCCGCCGACCTATACAACCACATCCGCCGTCAGGCAGGCTCCACCGCCGTGACCGAAAGTCTTGCGGTTTTCAGCCGTTACCTCTCCAATGTGCCCGGACTGGCGAAGGCCCATACCAAGAACGCCAACGTGTACAGGGTGAAGCATATAGGGAAGTGCGTTGAATAAAGCTTGCCTCTGGAACAGGCGGCAAAAGAGCGTTGTCAATCGTCGTTTGGCCCCAAGGGAATGTGATCGTTTGATGGGATATCCTGATGAATATATCATAGATAAGGTGTCCGATGTACTGAAGTTTATCAATGACGGGCAGCTTACATGCCTTTGATCTTATCTCGAACTCATGTTAATCCTTTAATATAACCTTTATCCCAAGATGCAGAATCTCAGAAACCTTTTCTATAAAAGCCTTTTTCATTGGGTTGTTACTGTGGGTAATCAACAGCCATCCTTCACCTAAATCCCGCTGGCTCTTGCCATATTTTACATCCCTTCGATTTGAAATCACCGGAACTTTACAAAACTTCAGATTATACTCCTCTACCACTTGGCGCACCTGTGCCACACCGATTTTCTGCACAACCGCAACTAATGTTTCCACGGCAGTCTTTTCCGCAATGACAGTTCCATCCGGAAATACCACAGACATATCTCTTGCCGGACCTCTCTCTATTTTCTCCTCAGAACTTGAATTATGACTCCGATGAGTTACCTCTGGATCAAGTACCATTTCCTTAGCGTCGGTCAATTCCGCTGCAAAATTGCGCTTACGACTAAGATGAACGCTCAATGGTTCTCCAGGTACATAATCCACCACCAACACCAGTTCTCGCTTTACAGGCTGCAATGCAGGCTCGATGGTCTTACTCAGTACTGGAAGAATTTCTTTCTTGATGATGTCTTCTTCCAATTCATTAGCCTTCTTTTCAAGATTCTCATCAACAGGAAGCCCCTCTTTGCGAAGGGTTTCCATTGCTTTGTATAAATCGCTTAACCGTGACATATTTCAATTATTAATATAGTGTATAACTCGTTGGCGGAATTGAATAGCAAGAGAATATAATAAAAAATTGTATATATCGCAGTTCTTTAGTAACTTGAGAGTTCTCAATCTTTAAGCTATATAATCTCGTTATGTGCAACTTGTACACAAAGTTCGTCAAATCTCTGGAGATATGCAAACAATTCTCCGAAGATTTAGTTACAGGAGCAGGAAATGTACGCCGTCCTGACCCTGTGCCTCGTTTCTCAGATTTGGAAGTCATCGCATTGGGCATGGCCGCCGAAGCAGAGGGAATAGACAGCGGGAACCGGTTGTTTGAAGCCAGGCTGAAAGAGTGTCGTTCTTCTGTTTCCAACCTTATCTCTCGCCGTCAGTTCAATGACCGCCGCAAGGCGGTAAGTGGTCTGTGTGAGCAGATACGTAGTCGCATTGATCATATCAATGGCGGCGAGGATTACTTCTGCATAGACTCCAAACCAATGGAAGTGTGCCGTTTGGCTCGTGGTAAAAGATGCAAGATGGGGCAAGCCGGCGATTTTTACAAAGCCCCGGATTTCGTCTACTGTGCATCCCAAGGAAGCTACTTCTTCGGCTATAAACTTCATGCTCTCTGCGGTTTAAGCGGTGTTATACATTCATATGACCTGTCCAGGGCAAGTGTGCACGACATCAACTATCTGAAGGACATCAAGTCCTTGTATCACGATTGCTGCATTCTTCGGAGACAAGGGATACATCGGTGCGGAAATCCAACTAGACCTTTTCGAGACTGCCCACATCAGACTTGAATGTCCGTACCGGTTCAACCAAAAGAACTGGAAGCCAACTTTCATTCCTTTAGCAAGGGCAAGAAAGAGGATTGAAACATTGTTTTCACAACTTACTGACCATTTTCTCGTCATCAGAAACTACGCCAAGAAAACCTGCGGCCTTTTTGCCCGAATAGTGGGCAAAGTCAGTGCGATGACCGCATTACAATACATCAATTACATCAACAACAAGCCTATAGGCAGGATTAAGTACGCACTGATTTAATTCCGCCAACGGGTAGGTTCAACAATACAATAGCGACTGCAACTATCAGGTTCATAATGACAGTCGCTATTATTGTATAGAAAGGTTCAACACCTGTAGTTTATCAAATGCTTACAGAGATAAAACATAGAACTATCCAATGATGTGAAATATAATATTCATATTGCAAGTGTATATTATATATATTTAATATACAAATATAATATTGCGTATATCAAAAAATCTACATTTATTGGCGTATTATAGATGTAAACAAGTCAGACTACAATTTTAATATGAATAGATATCCAAAGTAAGAATACATATTTATCTGTCTGAAAACCAAAATATTATATAAATATATTAAAGCTATAATGCAATATTTTATCGTAAATCAATATCATGTCTTCTAGCCATATAAGTAAAAGCATAAAAAACTACATATAAACAATTGATAATTAGATAAAAATAAATATATATTAAACATTAAGAACAATCGATTTTTTAAATTCACTTATTAATATTCTTACATGGAATTACAGATAATATAATTACAAAAATAATACAAATTACAATCGAAATATTTGCATATTACAATTAGAATATATACATTTGTAAGTGCCGATTTTAAATTGTATGTAACCTATATAAGTAATATTAAAGATGAAAGATCGTATTGCGCAAATCATAAAGGAAGAGCAATTAACAGCTGTACAATTTGCCAAAGAAACAGGAATTCAACAAGCTTCTTTATCTCATGTATTAAATGGACGTAATAATCCTAGTCTTGAAATTATAAAAAAGATTCATCACAGATTTCCATATATTAATATAGATTGGCTTCTATACGGAGAAGGAAACATGATAGAGTTGCAAAAAAGAGAACATAATGTGACCTCTTTTGATAAGAATGTAATAAACACAACCGAAAGTATAGACAATGCAAAATACGCCAAAGATTTTGAAGTAAAAGAAGTTTCAAATACCTCTAAAGAGGCTATAAAAGAGACTGCTAAATATATTGAAAGACATCTAAAAAGAATCATTGAAATAAGAATATTTTTTGATGATGGAACGTACGAAACTTTCATACCACAGAAATAGATAAGATTTGAGTACTTTTGTCTTTACGAGTAATAATAACGTTATCAACCAAATAATTAGAAAATTGCAATAGAACGGTTAATAAGATTATTTTATGCACAACCAAAAGAATGGCTTTCAATAAAAGCATTAAGTAAAAGATGTTATTAAGGCAATAATTATGATTATCTTTGCAGCATTAAAAATAACCAATAACAGTTATTCATGAAAAAATATATTTTAGATCTCACGGTTGTTGATAATGTAAGATTACATTCAAATTATATCTTACTAAAAATGACCCAAGAAGCTACATTGCCACTTATGCTACCAGGCCAATTTGCTGAAATAAGAATAGATGGCTCTGCCTCAACTTTCTTAAGGCGTCCTATTTCAATAAATTATGTAGACATAGAAAAGAATGAAGTATGGTTTCTAATTCAATTAATAGGAGATGGAACTCGTCAGCTGTCCAAGGTAAACAGAGGAGACAAAATCAATACAATTCTACCATTAGGAAAGAACTTCACACTTCCAAAAACAAATGAGCAACAAAAAAGCTTGTTAATTGGAGGTGGAGTAGGCACGGCTCCCTTACTATATTTAGGGAAACAGCTTATAGAGAATGGATATCATCCTACATTTCTATTAGGTGCCCGTTCGTCATTAGATTTACTACAATTAGGTGATTTTCAAAAGTTTGGTCAAGTTTACATCACGACAGAAGATGGAAGCGTAGGAGAAAAGGGATATGTAACTCAGCACTCTATTTTATTTCAAGAGACATTTGATATGATATATACATGTGGACCTAGACCAATGATGATGTCTGTTGCGCAATATGCTCAAACACATCAAATTGAATGCGAGGTATCATTAGAAAACAAAATGGCATGCGGTGTAGGCGCATGCTTATGTTGTGTAGAAAATACGAATGAAGGTCATTTATGTGTATGTAAAGAAGGTCCAGTTTTTAATATAAAACAATTATTATGGCAAATCTAAAAGTTGATATAAATGGATTATCCATGATTAATCCTGTTATGACGGCATCCGGTACTTTCGGATATGGAAAGGAATTTGAAGATTTTGTAAATCTAGAACGAATTGGAGGCATTATTATAAAAGGAACAACTTTAAATCAAAGAGAAGGAAATCCATATCCAAGAATGGCGGAAACTCCTTCTGGTATGCTCAATGCTGTTGGATTACAAAATAAAGGTATCGAATATTTTATCAAGAAGATATATCCCCAAATAAAAGAGATACAGACCAATATGATTGTAAACGTATCAGGATCAGATATAGAAAGCTATGCAAAAACAGCTGAAATGATCAATGAATTACATCATATTCCAGCTATTGAACTAAATATTTCCTGCCCTAATGTAAAACAGGGTGGCATGGCCTTTGGGGTTTCTGCCCATGGGGCCAGTGAAGTAGTAAAAGCTGTTAGAAAAGTTTATAAAAAGACCCTGATTGTAAAATTATCTCCAAACGTAACGGATATTGCAGAAATTGCTCGTTCGGTGGAAGCCGCTGGTGCAGACAGCATATCATTAATCAATACAATTCTAGGCATGGCCATTGATGCGGAAAAACGCCGTCCACTATTATCTACAATTACAGGGGGATTAAGCGGTGCAGCAGTCAAACCAATTGCATTACGTATGGTGTGGCAAGTTGCTAAAGCTGTAAAAATCCCAGTTATTGGCTTAGGAGGTATCATGAATGCACGTGACGCTATCGAATTTATATTAGCTGGCGCAACAGCAATACAAATAGGCACGGCTAACTTCATTGACCCCTCTGTCACTGTTAAAGTTATTGAAGGTATTAATGAATATCTAGATAGACACCATTACTCCTCTGTAAAAGATATTATAGGAGCTTTGGAAATATAATTTTAAAATCATTGCTGTCCGGTAAAAGCTCCGGACAAATATTATAAAGTTTTTAGTAAGCCCTCAAATTAGGGCTAATTATTGAAAGTTGCACATTTGCTGCTGAATTTTAATCATCAAAAGTTATGTACAGCAGCGAAGATTTAGAAAGGTTTTACTTTCAGTATCAGACGGAGGGCTTGCCTCATGGAGAATCGATGCAGAGTTTCTGTGTCAAGAACAAGGAACCTTACAATATTTTTTTGAAATGGTACAAGGATACCCGCAAACGTATTGTAGAGGTAAAGGTGGATGGTCTCCCTTCGGAAACAGAAAAAGTATCAGCAATCCAACCGTGCCCCGTAGCTCCTTCTGTGCCACCTCCTTCGCCGGTTCGTATATTGGTGGAGATCCGTATGAGCAATGGTCTTCACATAAGCCGGAAAAACTTGAGCTATCAGGAACTTGCAAAATTGGTGGAGAAGTTGGAGGGCCTATGTTGAGTGTTACGGGCTTGAACCATTTTTACTATGTGCGTGACTTTACAGACATGCGTTGCAAATACGCCCGCTTACTCTCCATCATTCGTGAGAGGCTACATAGGGAACCCTCCGATGGGGATGTTTTCATCGTGATGTCCAAGAACCGGAGGATAGTAAGGATGTTTACATACGATAACCGTTCCTACAGCCTTTTTGAGAAGAAGTTCGTATCGGGGTACCAATTCATGAAAGTGGAGCGGAAGGGCGAAGAAAAAGTTTACCGCGTAGATTGGATGGATGTGGTTTTACTGTTGGAAAGTCGTAAGCATTCGAACAAATACCCATTTTTAAGTTTGGGGTTTGGTTGTAGATTTGCACCGTCAATAACAATTAAGCCCTAATAGCGATGAATAGATCAGAATTTGAAGCATTGGAATTGCAGGTACAACAAAGTAACCAGCCATTGAAGTTGTACCAACAACAAGTAGGTGTAAGTTATTCGATTTATCATTACTGGCGCAAAAAATGTTCAGCCGATAAAGTCAGTGTCAAACAGGAGTTGGATCCAATCAATTTTAAGCAGGTAGTCCCGGAATCTTCTTTCGAAGAGCCATTGCCTCATTGGCATTACTGTTTCCCAACGGGCTTCGCGCCCATTTTGGTAGCGGGTCTGAGGAATTACGGTGATGTCTTCATCTTCATCGGTTCCAACCGCAGACTCATGAAGCTGCTTCATGCGGAAGACGGAGGCATGGTGATGTATGTAAAGCGCCTGGAGGCCGGCTTTCAAACTACCCCAATACGACCCAGAAACAAACAGCTATCCCATGAAATGGCGGGATCTTGTGATGATGGTTGAGGGCATCCGGGAGAATCCGCGACAGAGGCTCCATCGACTGCGGGCAGAGCGCAGAGAATACCATGTATGACATACTTTTTATTGAGAAAAAAGTGTAAGATGTTATTGCGTAATCCACTAATAATTAGTAATTTTACATCAACAAGAAAAGGGCAGGCAATGGAAGAAAAAGAAATATTGCTCAAGACGATAGAGGGGCTGAATGCCTCCATCGTTTCATTGTCTGCCATCAATAAAAAACAAGCGGAACAGAATGTAAAACTGCAGGAACGTATCAAGGAGTTGACGGCCCAGATCGCATGGCTGGAACCGTCAACTCTTCGGGCGTAAATCGGAGAAACTTCCCGTCTATGATCCCAATATACCCGACCTCTTTGCCGATGAGTTTTCCCGGGTTCGGCTTCAAGCTGAAGAAAAACGGGACGAGGCGGTGGAAAAGATTGAAAAGGAATCCGATGAAGACAAAAAACGTAAACGTCAGAACCGTAAGATAGTGGAAGACCTGCCCGTACTTGAAACCGAAGTCATCGAACCGGCAGGAGTTGACCTGTCTTATACCATCGGATAGGCGAAGAATTGACCAGAGTGGTCAAACACAAGCCCGGGATGCTTTACGTCAAGGAAATCATCCGTCCCATATATGGCCTCAAGGACAATACGCAGCTCCCTCCCCGGGGACAGAAAGGAGTAGAGATTGCTTCCATGCCCTTGATGCCTGTGGACAAGTGGTATCGCCGATACGAGTCTGCCTGCCGAGATACTGCTTCAGAAGTATGAATATCATGTCCCGTTCTACCGTCAGATACAACAATATCGGCATCTGGGGATGAAAGGCCTTACAGAAAGCACGTTGGAGGGATGGTTCAAGAAAACGGTGGGACTGCTCAATCCTCTGTATGAGGTGCTTAAGCAAGAGGTATTTTCCAGCGATTATGTACAGGCGGATGAGACCACCGTTCCGGTCATCAACAAGGGAAAGCACAAGGCTGACAAGGAATATCTCTGGATGGTGAGGTCGGTCATGGAACGATTGGTTATCTTCCATTATGACAAGGGTTCAAGGGCCGGAGCAGTCATCGAATCTTCAGCCAATCAATATCACTTCAAGGGATATCCTCAATGCGACGGTTTTGCAGGTTATGAGACGGCCTTCAAGGCCGACCCCGACGTGCTCTTACTCAATTTGTCTGGTACATATCCGCCGTCATTTTGGACAGGCCCTTGACGAGAACGGGAAAGCGGCTGAATATGGGCTGACTCAGATACAACATATATACAGGATTGAGCACTGCTGCGATAAGGCAGGGATGTCGTATGATGAGCGTAGGGCGAAACGTCAGGAACTGGCTCGACCCATTATGGAGGCCATGAAAGCATGGATGGAAGCGGAAGGTGTCAAGTATAGTCTCGGTTCCCAAATCGGTAAAGCCATCACCTATGCCTATACACGATGGGAGAACATGATGGGATGTCTGGAGGACGGACGCTTGCTTTGGGACAACAATCTGGCGGAGAATGCAATCCGGCCCATCACTTTGGGAAGAAAGAATTATCTCTTCTGTGGTAATCATGAGGCGGCGGTCAACATGTCGGTTATCTGTTCTCTGCTGGCTACCTGCAAGACTCACAATGTCAACCCTAGGGATTATCTGAATGACATCATTGCCCGAATGCCCTACCATAAAAAGGCAACTCACGAGGAACTCTTGAATCGCTTCCACACAGATGGAAGTTGCAGCATCCGGAAAGTTTATTGAACAAACAAAACATGGAATCCGGGAACTAGTGTCGAATCCAACATATAGGTTCAACAACACAATAGCGACTGCAACTATTAGGTACATTGTCACAGTCGCTATTGTTCTATTGGAAGGTTTAATTCATATAGTTTATCGAATGCTTACGGGAAGTCCTATTGTTAAAACATTAAGAAAATCTGGAGTATTGATAGCATTCATAAGCACCTTATTGGGCTGGAAGTCGACTCCACGGACAACAACCTTACGTTTATGGTCCGGCGTTGCTGGGGTAACGTAACTGTCCGTACCTATTGACAATTTGAATGCACCAAAATCTTCAAGGTCGATGGTCTTGCCTTCATGGAGCAACGTCTTCATGACATCTATCGTATCACTGACGATGCCAATCACTGTTCCTATGGTTTTAGAAGAGTGATTTGAAACCTTTTCGCACAGTTTATGAAAGTCAACAACTTCATTGTCAACCAATCGGGGGTATAACTGTGGTTGCTCCCCTTTTTTCTCCTGAGGATGGCAGTACCTGCCAACCTATATGAATCGCCATGGTTATGGATGTGTTTTGTTTGTTTTTTGTATTTCCGTTCACCGTCCAGCAATCGCTGGACGGTGCGGGGTGCTTCCTTGTTATTACTATGTAACCATCTTCTCTATGTCTTTAATATGCTTGTTCTGGATTTGAGCATAACGTTGCTAATCCACTGCGGTTTTTATTCTATCTTTTTTTGTCTTAGTTTCTAGATGTTGAACTTGTTCTATACCTGCTAGTTCTGGATCTATCATAATACGACCACAATATTCACATACAATAATTTTTTTGCGCATACGTATATCTAATTGTCTTTGTGGTGGAATTTTATTGAAGCAACCACCACATGCATCTCTTTGTACATAAACAATGCCCAATCCATTCCGTGAATTTTTACGTATTCTCTTGAATGCCTGAAGTAAACGAGGTTCAATTGTTGCTTCTAAATTCTTAGCTTTTTCTCTTAATTTCTCCTCTTCTTGTTTGGTTTCTGCAATAATTTCTTCTAGCTCTGTTTTTTTTACTTCCAAATCCTTCTTTCTTTCATCCAATAGTGAGGAACTTCTTTCAATTTCCTCATTTTTATTGGTAATACTTTGAGTATATTCTTTGATTCTTTTTTCACAAAGTTCTATCTCTAATGTTTGAAATTCTATTTCCTTGCTTAGTACGTCATATTCTCTATTATTCCTAACATTATCCAATTGGGATTTGTATTTGTCGACAGAAACTTTTGCTGCTTCAATTTCATTTTTCTTTGTAACAATAGCTGCTTTCAATTCATTGATTTCACTGTTTATTTTTTCAATGCGGGTTGTTAAACCGGCAACTTCATCTTCTAGATCTTGTACCTCAAGAGGTAATTCTCCTCTAAGAGTCTTGATTTTATCAATTTCAGAAAGCATAGTCTGTAATTGATAAAGTGCTTTCAACTTTTCTTCGACTGTTAAGTCTTGAGGATCTTTTTTCGTTTCTTTTGCCATAATTATTTACAAATATTTAATGGGATTGGTATTTATTTTAGTTATTTCGATGTCTAGACTGGGAAAATCCTTTTCTAAGATAGAGAATATAAGTTCTTTGGTATATTGTTCGCTTTCATAATGTCCAAGTTCGGCTAATAATATATCTTTTTCATGGCCAAAAAATTCGTGGTATTTAATCTCTCCGGTAATAAATACATCAGCCTCTTGTTGGACGGCCACAGGTATCAGAAAAGAGCCTGATCCCCCACAAAGAGCAACCTTTTGAATAAGCCTTCCCGTCAACTTATTATGTCTCAAGCATGCCGCTTCAAAAGTCTTTTTCAGTTGTTTCAGGAAGTCTGATTCAGACTCTGGTTCTTCCAACATCCCAATGATTCCAATTCCGCCTGCGTTTTCTCCTTCTTTAGGAACTAAAGTTTGAATATTATGCAAACCTATCTTTTCAGCAATTTTAAGATTAACGCCTTCTGGCGTATTGTCTAAATTTGTATGCGCCGAATAAATAACAATATCATTTTTTATCGCCTTTAATACACAGCGCTCTACATAGGTTTGTCCTGCAATGCATTTTAGACCTTTAAACAAAAGTGGATGATGTGAAATTATTAAATTAAACCCCAAAGCAATCGCTTCATCTATGACGGATTCGGTCACGTCCAAACACAACAAAGCCCCTGTTGCTTCCATCTCTGTTAATCCGATTTGCAAGCCGGCATTATCAAAGCTGTCTTGCAACGGCAGAGGCGCGAACCTTTCAAGGGCGTTCACAATCTCTTTTATTTTCACTATATCCAAAAACTAAATTTGCGGCAAATGTAATTAAAAAGATTGAAACATATAATGTTTTATCCGGTGAATTATATTGTTTTATTATTTTTTTCTCTTTCATCACCTGCTTAGGTCAGTCATATTCATTGAACGATTTTCGGGAATCCCAAGCGATGGGGATTATCAGTGAAAGCATTGAAGCAGGGCACTGTAATGACAGTAATCATCAATTGGTATTTGATGTTATGTCAGATGAACGCCTCCAAATATCTGCCCCATCTTCGTGCCGGGAAGAGCAACAAGTCCCATTTTACAGCCATAAAATGCCCAAAACAATCGCTTGTGACCATATTCCATGCAGGCATTGTTGATTTGTAACATGAACAAATAAGAGAATCTTACCGCCGGAGATACCGAGAGAACCGATGATGTCAAGATGTGGGTGGAGTCCTCGCGAAGGCAGTCCCGAAGAAACAGGGAAGGCTTACCCAAAGGAATCGGAAAGGTCTGCGGAAACAAAAAGAATCCTCCTATGCGACACTCGTATGATAACCTATGCAACGGTTGTTGCAAGGCGTATGCTATGAGTGTCGCATAGGTTATCATACGAGTGTCGCAAAGAGGGAGCACTTGCTTTTCATTTAAAATGATTTGTTATCTTATGCAAGTGGCTGTTGCATCGCTACGTTTACCCCTCCCCAATGGCTTGGAAAGTCTCTTTTTACATTTGGACTCGGTGATTGTATTCACATCTTTCACAATGTAATAGATTTATATACAGGATGACAATGTCAATCAGTGAAAGTGAGGGATATTTTTCAAGACTTTCATTCGCAAGCGAAAAAGAAACCGCACACATGATACGGATGAATTGATTCAAGAACAGCATTTCCCTATAAAGCGTGCGTAAAGAAGCATGTTTTCTTATCGCATCTGCACAGAAGTCGAAATTTATATCTAAATTTGTCCGGAAATAAATAAAGAATGTGATATGATATGGGATGAAAGGAATGTACGCCATGAACATCTCTTAAACGTGGCAAAACAAATGATGACGGCGGCCCGCACCGCCCCCAAGGGCAAGGGTGTGGATATAATAGAAACTGTTACAGTGACAGAGAAAGAGATAGAGCTGCTCAGTAAAGAAATGAAATCCATGTATGCAAAAAATGGATTGAAGTTTTTTCTGCGCGATGCAGATAATATTCTTTCAGCTGAAGCTATAGTATTAATAGGCACACGTGAACAATCACAAGGGCTGAATTGTGGACATTGTGGCTATCCTACGTGCATATCTCGTGCCGAAGGAGTTCCTTGCGCACTTAATTCCATTGATGTAGGGATTGCGGTGGGGTCTGCTTGTGCTATGGCAGCTGATTTGCGCGTAGATACTCGTGTCATGTTTTCGGCCGGTTTGGCAGCTCAGCAGCTTCAATGGTTGCCGAACTGTAAGATGGTAATGGCCATTCCATTGAGCGCATCTTCTAAGAATCCATTTTTCGATCGGAAACCAAAAGAGGAAAAGAAATAATTATGGGCTTATTGGTAGGATTACCACAAAGTGGTGGGAAGGAACGCGCATTGCAACTGAATTTCGGTGTAAATCTGGAGCAAGAAACTTCCTGTTTGCCGGCCGAATGGTGTCCACAAAGTTTTATACAACTCACTTGGCCGCATGCTGAAACAGATTGGGCTTATATGCTGGAAGAGGTGGAGGCTTGCTTTGTGAAACTTGCTGCTGAAATAGCGGTAAGACAACGGCTCCTTATCATTGCCCCGCAGGTAGATAGGGTAAAAGAAAAATTGGCAAAGGAGATGCCCACAGAGAACATCCGCTTTTTTCAATGCGAGACGAATGACACTTGGGCACGCGATCATGCTTTCATTACCGTAAAAACAGGCCAAGGCCCTCTCCTGCTCGACTTTTGTTTTAACGGCTGGGGAATGAAGTTTGCGGCCAATCTGGACAATCAGATAAATCGGAAGCTATATGCGTCCGGCCTGTTGCATGGCACCTATCGCAACTGCATGGACTTTGTGTTGGAAGGCGGTTCCATAGAAAGTGACGGAAAAGGTACGTTGCTGACTACTTCTGCTTGTCTGTTGTCTCCCAATCGGAATGACACTTACGAACGGGCAGAAATAGAGGAACGTCTTAAATCGATGTTTCATCTTCAACAAGTCCTGTGGATTGATTACGGTTATTTAGCCGGTGATGATACGGATTGTCATGTAGACACACTGGCGCGTCTGTGCCCCCACGATACCATTGTCTATGCGCAATGTACCGACACGGAAGATGAGCACTACGATGCCTTGCACCGGATGGAAGAACAGTTAAAGACGTTCCGTACGCTGGATAACCGACCTTTCCGTCTTCTGCCTTTGCCTATGCCCGATGCGATTGTTGAAGATGGAGAGCGTTTACCTGCTACGTATGCCAATTTTTTGATAATGAACAAGACGATACTTTATCCGACGTACAATCAGCCGCATAAGGATGAAAAGGCAAAGCATGTTTTGACAGAGGCTTTTCCTGGTTATGAAGTAGTGGGAATAGATTGCAGAGCACTGATAAAGCAACATGGCTCCTTGCATTGTGTCACGATGCAATATCCGGCCGGAACATTACAAGAAGATTTTGACTGTAAATAATCATTCTATGAGAAAAATAAAGATAGGCCTTGTGCAGCAGGCCAATACCGAATCCATTGGACAAAACATGCAGAAACTAAGCGAGAATATTGCAGACGTTGCCGGCCAAGGAGCTCGGCTGATCGTATTGCAAGAGCTGCAGAACTCACTCTATTTCTGCCAGACAGAGAATACGCAAATGTTCGACTTGGCGGAACCCATTCCTGGCCCTTCGACAGAGTTCTATGGCGTATTGGCCGCCAAGCATCAAATTGTATTGGTGACTTCCTTGTTTGAGAGGCGGGCACCTGGTCTATACCATAATACGGCAGTCGTATTCGATACAGACGGGCATATTGCAGGTAAATATCGAAAGATGCATATTCCAGACGATCCGGCTTATTATGAAAAATTCTATTTTACTCCCGGCGATTTGGGTTTCCAGCCGATTGAAACGTCCATAGGTAAATTGGGAGTGCAGGTCTGTTGGGACCAATGGTATCCTGAAGGAGCACGCCTGATGACACTTCGAGGTGCGGAAATCTTAATTTATCCCACGGCTATCGGGTGGGAAAGCACGGACACAAAAGAGGAACAGTCTCGTCAATTGGAAGCTTGGATTGTTTCTCAACGTGGGCATGCTGTAGCGAATGGGATTCCGGTAGTTTCCGTAAACCGTGTTGGGCATGAAGCCGACCCTTCGGGGCAAACGAATGGCATCCAGTTTTGGGGAAACAGTTTTGTTGCAGGGCCTCAGGGGGAGATACTTGCCCAAGCTGATAATTATCTGGAACAAAATATGATTGTGGAAGTGGACATGACGCGTTCGGAAAATGTACGTCGCTGGTGGCCATTTCTAAGAGATCGCCGCATCGATGCGTTTGCGGATTTGACGAGGCGCTATATGGATTAAAGCCATGTTTTGCCACTCCTATTTCATTCCAATGGTTTCAGCAAAAGAAAGAAAGTGTAAGGAAAAACTCTTAAGAAACTCTGCCGAAACTCCCTGAGTTTTCGGAAAGATTCTTAAGAAAGTTTTGGAAAACTCCGACAGTTTTTCCGCTCCTTCTTATATCCGTAAAGAATACATTTTATTCATCTTCACTTCTTCGCTTTCGTGCGGATACGCACGCATCGGAACAAATAAATTAGCTCCGATGCAAAGAAAATGTCTTAATAAGATTTTATTTCCATAATATGTCACACCAAGCCTGACTTTTAGGTGTCATCATTTGCGTTCGAAATATCATGAGTTAGCTACGTAAACTTGCAACGTATAACGCCAACCTCATCAAGCTTGTATATCAAGTTATTAAGGGCAGTATAAAGCGGAAGGCGATTACCTTCCGTTTTATAATATTGTCAATCTATTAAATAAGTGGTAGTTGAAGCCACATTAGCCTGAATCTCATATCCACTGGGCAACTGTGCTTTTGTTCCACAAGGAAAAAGGTAGAAGTGTAAAAATAAATACCACAATAGAGATTGGCGTTTGATTTTTACCTGTAACATACACATCTCCATTCATCAACGGAATAACCGTACCATTAGGAAGAACGATTTCCTTGATTTCAATACCTAAACGGCCTTTTGTTCCCCACCAAGAAGATCTTTTAGCCTCATACACCGTTCCTTGAACTAAAGTTCCATAAGGAATAGCCGTTACTCCTTTCACATTTACATCCCGTGATACCCGAAATGCCACTTTTTGACCTTCATCCACATTCGCTGCTTTTACCGGATTGACAATCTGTAGTGGAATGATTGTCCCTGCTTTAACTGTTACTTCTTGCGCAAAGATTGCGCCACTTACCATAAAAGACATGGCAATAGATAATAAAATTTTTTTCATGGTTATATAACCTTTTTTTGTATATCCTCTAATTCCCCGAAAGGATATAGTTAAAATATAAAGGTGTGGGAACTATATTTATCCTAAAGTCAGGCCTTCGCATTACCTATAGCATGGATAAACAATAGTCCCCACACCAAAAGATATACTGCACTCCACATCCCAGTCTGATGGAGAATTATATACCCAATGATGTGGTGCTATTGTCATTGTCCTCATGCTATGACTCAAAGTTGCGAAATTCATAAACTAAAGGTCAGTAATGAAAACAAATTCCAATAAACTGCAAACAAAAGCACTGATATATAAGCGTTTCTGAATATTTCTATTTTTGCATTTGTTTCTTGACTTATCACATTATTTCTGTTGTTTTCATTATTTTTGTTTCTTATTTGTTTCTTGTTTTCGATTATTTTTCGTACCTTTGCACCCAGTTTAGGAAATAAAATCGAATAGCCATGGCAAGGAACAAGAAAACGACAAAGGCAAAGGAGCCTATCCGGCTTAGGATGAAAGACCTAAGCAACGGAAACAAAAGTTTGTACTTGGATATCTATAGGGATGGCAAACGTTCCTATGAATATCTGAAGATGTATATTGTCCCCGAAACGGACGAAAACTCTCGCAGACAGAACCAAGCCACCTTGGTTGCTGCCAATAAAATCAAGGCCGACAGAATCATTGAGCTGACAAATGGTGAGGCTGGAATCAAACAGGCAAAAGACGAACCCAAGGTGCTTTTGCTTGATTGGATGAACACCTATATGGAAAACCAAAAGAAGCGTGGAAAGAAAGATTGGCGGCAAATCTTGGTGGCAATGAAGATTATCAGGGAATGGGTAGGCGAAAAGACAACTCTTGACCAAGTTGACCGAGCTTTCTGCCAAGGTTACATAGACTATCTTAGGACAGACTACCATCCAAGACATGTGGATCATCTTGCGGCAAATACTGCCCACAACTACTATCGGGCTCTTAACGGCGCACTTAACGCTGCTGTTCGCGAAGACTTGATTAAAGTTAATCCATATACGAGAATAAGCAGCGCTGATAAAATCAAAAAGCCGGAAAGTAAGCGTGAGTATATGACAGTGGATGAGGTAAGGCAGCTCATTGCAACTCCTATGCAGAATGAAGCCGTGAAGGCTGCCTACCTATTCTCCTGCTTCTGCGGATTGCGTATCAGTGATATTATTGCATTGAAGTGGGAGAACGTGTATCAAGATGGAGCACAGACACGACTTGAGGTAGTAATGCAGAAGACCAAGGCACCAATCTATTTGCCTCTCTCTCCAGAGGCATTACGTTGGATGCCAGAGCGAGGAAGCAAGAGTCCCCAGGACAATGTGTTTGACCTTCCGTCTGCTGCCGCAGTAAATGTGCTTATTAAGCCGTGGGCCAAGGCTGCGGGTATCAACAAGCACTTTACCTTCCATACGGCGAGACATACCTTTGCCACCATGATGCTGACATTGGGTGCCGACCTCTATACGACAAGCAAGCTGCTTGGGCATACCGATGTGCGCATGACACAGGTGTATGCAAAGATTGTCAACCGGAAGAAGGACGAAGCGGTAAACCTTGTAAACGGACTCTTTGACTGAAATGAGTGTGTCCGTATTGTACAGAACGCATAATTCGTATAACTCAACTCTGGTTGCGCAAGTGACCGGAGTTTTTTGTGTAACAAACAATCAACAAAAGAAAAATGAAGAAACAAGACCAAAGCGGTCATCTCTCTTTTTGGGGAGATGAGCAGCACGCATAAGCATGTGTGTTGCGATGAGGACATCTACGACGAACTGTTCGGGCTATTGTCCTCAATGAAGAAACTCTACGTGGAGAAAGTAGTGAACGGCAGCATGAAACAAGCACGTTTCATTGATTTGTTCTGCGACAGCCACCACTCCATCGGCTGTAAGCAGCCCTGCTGCAACAATGTCCATCGTATGAATATGGGTATCGTGCGTAACCTGTACACGCAGGAGAAAGAGATGCTTGACAGGTATCTCTACAAGGATTCGTTCACAAAGGAAGACTTTCACGAGCTTATCCATCATCACCTGACAACAAGTACAGAAAACCAATCCCATGCGGCTGCCTCTATGTCGTTCGGAGGAAAGTTCACAGACCATCAGTTGGATTGTCTGGCAAAGATTGCACAAGACAACCATCTGTTCAAGCTATCAAACGATACAGAAGCAAGAGCGGTCATGGATGATTTGCTCCACTGCAAGGCTGGATTTACAGTAGAAGTCAGGAACCTACGCAATGTAGCCGTGTTCTTTGACGAGCTGCTTGCCAACAACCTCGTCTGTTATAACTGGCAATCCGTGATTGAGAAAGGACGTTTCCTTATATCTCCAAAGAACAACAAGCGCGTTGCCGCATCGGATCTGTCGTCTGCATTGTACAAGGCGAGAATCTCATCAAGCGTTGCAAAGCACAGCATACGGGACGGCATCAAACAGATGAAAAAAGGACATACAACTGACATGTAATCCAACATAAGAATGTAAAAAGGGTGATAGTTAGGGTGATACTGCCTAACTATCACTCTGCTTTTTATTCAAACACCCTTTCTTGCATGTAATTTTGCACTCCGAAAGCACAGTGCTGTCGGAGGGACGCCTCCTATGTCAAACGATAAAAAGCATATCATCATGCAGAACAGAACAACATTTATGGAAAGAATCAACGAGCGTGTATGTGCCGTTGAGGACATCTTGAAAAAGATGGAACCCGTGGAGGATTTGCTTGAAAGGCTGTCAATGCTTGAAAACAACATCTACACGACAAAGAAGGTGCTGACCTTCAGTGAAGCCTGTGTCTATATGGGTGTATCAGAAAGTCTTCTATACAAGCTGACGGCGGCCCAGGAGGTACCGCACTATAAGCCGCGAGGCAAGATGCTCTATTTCAACAAGGAGGAACTTGACCAGTGGCTCCTGCAAAACAATATCCCCACTATCGGTGCGGTAACGAAAGTGGAGACCGGCGAGAGAGAAGACAAGAATGTAGTAAAACCCTATTTCGGACAGAAACGCTATGGAAGAAAAAACAAAGGCAACGCTTGACAAGCAGGACGGGAACAACAAGGATCGCATATCGCGCATCCTCAGCGAGTCACTCATCAAGGCTACTGACACCTACCAGACACCGCCGCAGATAATATGGGTGGATAATTCCACTATCGCCACATTGGGCAACTTCAGTGCTTCCACGGGTAAGGCAAAGGCGAAAAAGACCTTCAACGTGTCTGCCTTGGTGGCTGCATCACTCGCCAACGGCAAGGTACTGAACTATCGCGCCAGTCTGCCAGAGGGGAAACGCAAGATACTGTATGTAGATACCGAGCAGAGCCGCTATCACTGCCATAACGTGCTGGAGCGCATCCTGAAGCTCGCCGGTCTGCCTACAAGTATCGACAACGAGAACCTGGACTTTATCTGTTTGAGGGAGTACACACCCTCCGTCAGGATAGAGGTCATAGACTATGCCCTTGCCCAAGACCAAAGCTATGGACTGGTTATCATCGACGGAATCAGGGACTTGCTTCTTGACATCAACAATGCGGGAGAATCGGTCGAGGTCATCAACAAGATGATGGAATGGTCATCAAAGTATGACCTGCACA
>CANQSM010000043.1 GCA_947626525.1 uncultured Phocaeicola sp.
CCTTCAAAGTAATAGAGGAAGCCATAACCGCAATTATTGCAGGCAAATCCATTGAATATAATCCGCAGCTTCAACAAATTATTTATCTATAATGACTATGAGAATTTATCATATACCAATGTCATTACAGACAACTTATTAGATCGAAACGAATCCCAAAGATATGACTATTGACGACATAAAAGAACTGATAGCCTTCGATGAATTACGGACGTTGGAACTGAAAAGACAACTGGAGAGTTGAAAGGCGGTATGCGCTCGGTTTGTGCGTTTCTCAATACAGACCGGGTATATTATTCCCTCCTCAGGATTACGCCGGAATCTATCAAGGAACCTCATGAATCTGTCCATATAGTCTGAAGATTGCCGAAACTATCTACAAATCCACTTATCTTGAAAGCTGGGGTTCCGGAGCGAAATGTATCATGGTTTATGATTGTTACAATATATTTATATAGGTATTCTTTTGAAGCTTACTTGGAATACTCCCTTGGATAGCGGAATAAAATACTTAACAAAGCAAACAGCCCCATCGCCATGGGATAATAGAGATACCCAATGATGTGCAAGGGGGAAATGGAGGCCAGGCCTGCCGCTATAAGCATTTGGGCTCCATAAGGTATCACTCCCTGAATCAGGCAGGAAAACATATCGAGGATGCATGCGCTCTTCCGTTTGTCCAACTTGTAACGGTCGGCTATGTCATGAGCAATAGGGCCGACGGTGATAATGGCAATCGTATTGTTTGCCGTACAAAGGTTGGCTATACTTACCAATGCCGCAATACTCAATTCCGCTCCTCTTTTCCCTTTTACATGCCTTGTCAGTCTGTCTATGATATAATCTATTCCTCCGTTATGGCGAATCAGTTCCAGCATGCCTCCCGCCATCAAAGTGATGATTATCAGTTCACCCATGCCCGTGATGCCGGTTCCCATCGCTCCAAACCAATCGAAGAAGGCAAACCCGTCTGTCAACAGTCCTATGATTCCGGTCGTGACAAGACCGATAATCAACACGAGCATCACATTCAATCCGATGACGGCTGTGACCAACACCACCAAATAAGGAAGCACCTTGACCCACTCAACCTTTTGCAACTCAGCCGGAGCATGCACTTGAAACCCTTCTGCCACATATAAAAGCAGAATCAACAATGCGGCCGGAACGACAATCCGACTGTTTACCTTGAACTTGTCCCTCATTCTGCATCCCATCGATTTGGTGGATGCAATCGTTGTGTCGGATATAAAAGAAAGGTTATCGCCGAAAAAGGCACCGCCGACCACAATGGCTACCATGAAAGGAAGTTCTACATCCGTCTTTTCGGCAATGCCGACTGCCACAGGGGTCAACGCGACAATAGTGCCTACCGAAGTTCCTACCGAAAGGGAGATAAAACAGGCTGCTATAAAGATACCGGCCAGCAGCAGATTATCGGGAAGTATATGGAGAGTCAGATTTACTGTCGCATCGATGGCGCCCATGGCTTTAGCCGACTGGGCGAAAGCGCCTGCCAGGATAAAAATCCAAATCATGAGCATGATGTTCTTATTCGAAGCTCCCAGCGAATAGCAGGTAATACGCTCTTCCATCGTCATGTCTTTGGTAATCATTATGGAATAAACGGATGAGACTAAAAAGGCAACCGTTATGGGGACTTTATAGAAATCATTGACTATAAGAGACATGACCAAATAAAGACAGAGAAAAACGAACAACGGGCTCAATGCCCATAAACTCGTTTTTCTCTGTTCCTGTATATTCCAACCTTCATTCATATAGCCCGTTCTACCCTTATGAGCCGCAAAGGTAAAGAGATTTTCCGATTATCCTATTGCGGATTGGAACTTTTTAAAGAGTTACCCCATTCTTGAAGATGGCGATCTCACGGTATCCTTTCTTCTCGTTATTTACCAGCTCGCCGCTTGCCACCTTTATTATATAGTCGATAAAGCGCTCGCAGGTCTTCTCCATCGGTTCATTCTCCAGAATCACTCCCGCGTTGAAATCAATCCATGTCGGCTTATTCTTGGCAAGGTTGGAGTTAGTGGAAATCTTCATGGTCGGTACATAAGTACCAAACGGCGTTCCACGTCCCGTAGTGAACAAGACCATGTGACAGCCGCATGAAGCCAGTGCGGTAGAAGCCACCAAATCATTGCCCGGAGCGGAAAGCAGGTTCAAGCCTTTCACCTTTAGGCGTTCTCCATACGGCATGACTCCCATGACATAACTCTTGCCACATTTCTGGGTGCATCCCAGCGCTTTTTCCTCCAAAGTGGAAATTCCACCGGCTTTGTTGCCCGGAGACGGATTTTCTCCTACCGGTTCGCCATGAGAGAGGAAATAAGACTTGAAGTCATTAATCAAATGAACGGTTTCATCAAACAGCCCTTCATTTTTGCAACGGTTCATTAGAATGGTCTCTGCGCCAAACATTTCGGGGACTTCCGTCAATACCGAAGTTCCTCCTTGGGCAATCAGAAAGTCGGAAAACATTCCCAGCAGCGGATTGGCCGTAATGCCGGAAAAACCATCCGAACCGCCGCACTTCAGGCCCACTCTCAGTTCGGACAAGGGCACATCTTCCCGTACGTCTTTGCTGGCAACGGCATATAATTTGCGGAGAATCTTCATTCCTTCTTCAATTTCATCCTTCACCTTTTGAGTGGTCATATACTGCACACGTTCCGGGTCTACTTTTCCTACAAATTCTTTAAAGACCTCCGGCTGGTTGTTCTCACAACCTAAGCTGACTACAAAGACGGCTCCGGCATTGGGATGCAATACCATGTCGCGAAGAATCTTTTTTGTATTCTCATGGTCATCTCCCAATTGGGAGCAACCATAATTGTGAGGGAAAGCCACAATGGCGTCCACTCCCTTCATTCCGGTTTCTTCACGGAGCTTTTCCGCCAGCTGGTTGGCGATGCCGTTTACACAGCCTACGGTAGGGATAATCCATATCTCATTCCGCACCCCGACGTCTCCGTTTTTACGGCGGTATCCTTTAAACGTTAGATTCTTATGAGGAATATCCAACGACACATTGACCGGATGATAAGTATACTCCAATAACCCGGCTAGATTCGTCTTTATCTGATTCTCATTCATCCAGTCTCCTTGTTTCACGGCAACCGTCGCGTGTCCGATCGGATAACCATACTTTATCACATTTTCTCCTTCGGAAAAATCCTTCAGCGCAATCTTGTGTCCGGCAGGAATATTCTGATTCGCTGTGATATTCACACCATCTATCGTCATCACTTCTCCCGCTTTCAGGTCAGATATGGCAACTGCTACATTGTCTGCGGGATTAATTTTCAAATACTTTGTTTCCATTTCGCTTTTCTAACTGTATATTTTATATATTCTTAAATCTATTTGGCTACGAATATAAGTATTTATTTTGTACAGCCCATGCAATTAGACAAAAAAATTAACCGGTTACTCGTGTCCGAGCACGGATAGTATATTTTTTCAACGAAAAGCATTGTACATTCATATAAAATATCTATATTTGCGCTACGATGTATACTTCTTACTTTGAGAACTTAAAAACTTACATATAAAGATTCAATAATTAAAAACACACAATTATGGGAAAAGTCGTAACATTAGGCGAGATCATGTTGAGATTGTCAACACCCGGTCAAAAACGTTTCGTTCAATCAGACGTATTCGATGTAGTATATGGTGGCGGTGAAGCCAATGTGGCAGTCAGCTGCGCAAACTATGGACACGAAGCATACTTCGTTACCAAATTGCCGAAACACGAAATCGGCCAGTCTGCCGTGAACGCGCTGAGAAAATATGGTGTAAAGACCGACTACATAGCACGCGGCGGCGACAGGGTTGGTATTTATTACTTGGAAACAGGAGCTTCCATGCGTCCGAGTAAAGTCATCTATGACCGTGCTCATTCTGCCATTGCGGAGGCGGATCCTTCGGATTTCGATTTCGACGCCATTATGAAAGGTGCGGACTGGTTCCATTGGTCAGGTATTACTCCGGCTATTTCGGACAAAGCTGCCGAGTTGACAAAATTGGCTTGCGAAGCAGCCAAACGCAACGGAGTAACCGTATCGGTAGACTTAAACTTCCGTAAGAAACTCTGGACGAAAGAAAAAGCTCAATCCGTCATGCGTCCGTTGATGCAATACGTGGATGTATGTATCGGTAACGAAGAAGACGCGGAACTTTGTCTTGGATTCAAACCGGATGCAGACGTTGAAGGAGGAAACACTGATGCTGAAGGCTACAAGGGCATATTCGAACAAATGGCTAAAACATTTGGTTTCAAATATGTCATCTCTACTTTGCGTGAATCATTCTCTGCTACTCATAACGGCTGGAAAGCAATGATTTACAATGGTAAAGAATTCTATACTTCCAAACGTTACGACATCAATCCGATTATTGACCGTGTAGGTGGAGGAGACTCATTCTCCGGCGGTATTATCCACGGCTTGCTGACTAAACCGAATCAAGGAGAAGCTCTTGAATTCGCTGTGGCGGCTTCTGCTTTGAAACATACCATTAACGGTGACTTCAACTTGGTTTCCGTAGAAGAGGTTGAAAGCCTTGCCGGTGGAAACGCCAGCGGTCGTGTTCAGCGCTAAAATTACTATAAGGAAATTTATTTAAAGAAAGGAGAAAATATAAAATGGCAAGATTTGATAAAGTAGCCGTATTGAACAAAATCGGTTCAACAGGTATGGTTCCTGTGTTCTATCACAAGGACGTTGAAATTGCTAAGAAAGTGGTGAAAGCTTGCTATGAAGGTGGGGTTCGTGCATTCGAATTTACCAATCGGGGTGACTTCGCACAAGAAGTATTTGCTGAAATAGTTAAGTTCGCGGCAAAAGAATGTCCTGAACTGGCTCTTGGTATCGGTTCTGTTGTTGACCCGGCTACGGCTGCCATGTACATTCAATTGGGTGCCAACTTTGTCGTAGGCCCGTTGTACAATCCTGAAATTGCAAAGGTATGTAACCGCCGCTTGATTCCTTATACTCCGGGATGTGGCTCCGTATCTGAAATCGGTTTCGCGCAAGAAGTAGGTTGTGATCTTTGCAAAGTGTTCCCAGGTGACGTGTATGGCCCGAACCTTATTAAAGGTTTAATGGCTCCAATGCCATGGTCCAAACTGATGGTCACGGGAGGAGTGGAGCCTACTAAGGAAAACTTGACTGCTTGGATCAAAGCAGGTGTCTTCTGTGTGGGCATGGGCTCTAAACTGTTCCCCAAAGATAAGGTTGCCGCGAAAGATTGGGCTTACGTTACGGAAAAATGTAAAGAAGCATTAGGTTACATTGCCGAAGTGCGTAAATAACACGATTTATCTTTAGAGCAAGGCTGTCTCAGAATAAAAATGAGGCAGCCTTATTTGTAGCGGTATGCAAATAGACAGTCGTATCGACACAAATATTCTGATGGAAAAGGAGATAATTTGCGCGTTATCGGAAAAGATTCGTATCTTTGTAAAACATTGAAATAACAGAAATCAACCATATTTAAATTCACATTTTATTATGACGACCATCACAAAGACATGTTCCATTGTTTTCTCTCCTACACATACTTCACAAAAAGTAGCCAACGTCATAATGAAAGGAACAGGCATCCCGGATGCCACTCCATACAATTTCACCCTTCCGCCTGTTTTTTCTCTTCATATAGATTGCGACACGTTGGTCGTTTTCGCTGCACCCGTATATGGAGGACATATCCCGCCTATAGCCATAGAACGCATGAAGAAAGTAACGGGGGAGCAGTCCCCGGCGATTGTGGTTGTCGTGTATGGTAACCGTGATTATGAACATGCCTTGGAAGAATTCGCAGCCTTGGTTAGACAGCAAGGATTCAAGGTGATTGCAGCAGCCACATTTATCGGAGAACATTCATATAGTACCCGGCAATATCCTATTTCTGCTGGCCGCCCCAATAAAAATGACCTTTTGAAAGCTGAAACTTTCGGACAAGAAGTAGCAAAGAAAATCTCCAATGAATCATCCATACAGGAAATAGATGTAAAACAGATAGAGCGTCCGGAACAGTCCCTGTGGACTACACTCCGCTTCATTGCCAAAGTCCTGCGGGTTAAAGGTGCAAAAAAACCTGTCCAGCCGACTCCATCGATTACAGATATCTCTTCTTGTACCCATTGTGGAGTCTGTGCGGAAAATTGTCCTACACAAGCCATATCTATAGGAGAAGAGCAAACAACAGATTTTTCACGATGCATTCGATGTTGTGCATGTGTCAAAATGTGTCCGTTACATATCCGCATATATGAAACTCCTTTTTCTCAACTTTTATCGACCTGCTATGCTCGTGAAAAAGAGCCGCATACTCTTCTATAGAATAGCATGGCACCCCCGCTTTATATATTATCTTTCCGGCATACAAAGCCTCTGTTTCTCCTTTCTCACTTGGCGAAGGAGTTTCCCAACCTGTAGAACGGTTCTCCTTGTTTCATACGCTTTCACCATGAGTGTCAATATTGATTTTCTCATGCACATTTTTTTCTTAGGGAAACAGATACAAGTACATGCAGGTTGACCAGTTGTTGCGAAATAACTATGATAAGAAGAAAAAATACCTACAAATGGTGATTGACATTCAGAATGAAAATACCTTTCTTTGCTAAAAATTTAAAGAAGATGAATGCAGGAGACAAATATAGACCCACCGACAAAATGAGTGACCTTATAAGCAATAATTATAAATTGCTGCTGGTTATGAGCCGTTTCGGCCTGTCGTTGGGGTTTGGAGATAAGAATGTAAAAGAGGTATGCGAAGAACATGGCGTGGACACATGCACGTTTTTGGCTGTAGCCAATTTCATGCAAGAGGAAAATGATAAAATAGGTGATAACATTGAAAGTGTATCCATACTGTCACTGATGGACTATCTGCAACAGGCACATAGTTATTTTCTCGACTTTCAATTACCTTCCATACGGCGCAAACTCATTGAGGCGATTGATTGCTCCGCGCGAAACGAGGTAGCTTTCCTGATTCTCAAATTTTATGATGAATACGTAGGAGAAGTCAGGAAACACATGGAATACGAAGATCAGCATGTTTTCACTTATGTGCGGGCCATGATTAACAATGAAGATACAAAAGGATATACCATTAATATCTTTGCCAAAAAGCATAATCAAATAGAAAGCAAACTGACAGAGCTGAAAAATATCATTATCAAATATTATCCTGAAAAGGGAAACAATCATTTACTGAATGCTGTACTTTTCGATATATTCAGCTGTGAGAGAGACCTTTCCTCGCATTGTAAGGTAGAAGACCTTTTGTTTGTTCCTGCCGTACGACATTTAGAGAAGGAGAGGTGGGCTTATGAAAGATGAAATAATCCGAATAGCTGTAGCAGAAACGTCTGTGATTGTTCGGAGTGGAGTGGTTTCCGTCTTAAAGCATCTTCCGGACATTACAGTGCAACCTATGGAAGTGACTTCGCTGGAAGGCCTGCAAAATTGCATGCAAGCACATCTTCCGGATATCCTGATTGTCAATCCTTCCTTTGGAGGCTGGTTCAACATTGAAGGTTTCCGAAACCATGCAACCATGTCATCCGTCAAGACAATTGCCTTGGTTTGCAACATCACAGATCAAAATCTCTTAAAAGAGTATGATGAGAGCATCTCATTATATGATGACGCTGCGACCATTAGTGAGAAGATTAAAAAATTACAGAATCTGGAAGAGGAAGAAGTTGAAAATGAACAGGGCGCGCTCAGCATACGTGAAAAGGAGATCATTGTTTACGTGGTAAAAGGACTGATGAACAAGGAAATCGCGGACCAGTTACACATATCCATTCATACAGTCATCACACACCGACGGAACATTGCCCGTAAATTGCAAATACATTCTCCAGCCGGACTGACCATTTACGCAATCGTGAACAAACTGGTGAAACTTAATGAAATAAAGTTGTAAACCTGTCATGTGATAAAAATAGAATAAGTTAGTTAGTCATAAATAAATTACGTAACCACAATTTATAATTATTAGTACAATAAATTGCAAATGTTCCTTGCGAAGTGATTCGCGGGGAACATTTGTTTCTACAACTTTGACAAAAACTTCTTTCTGTCGACAATAAAACGGAGATGGGTTCCTTCACCTATCCGTTCCCCATCCTTCTCTTTCGCCTCCACTTTAAAAGTCAGTTTCCTACCCTCTATTTGTGTCAATGTTGCCGTAGCTTCAATTAATGTTCCCGGAGCAGACGGCTTTATATGGGATATATGAATCATTCCTCCAACCGTAGAACTTCCTTCAGGTAATTCCTTCGCAACACATAGCATGGCGGCATTCTCCATCAAGGCAACCATAGCCGGAGTCGCAAATACTTCCATATCTCCCGATCCCATTGTCACTGCCAGATTCTCTTCTGATACAGCCACTATACTTGTATGTACCAATCCTATTTCCAACATGAATTCTTTATTTTTTGTCTACAAAGATATAGATAAATACCCATTGCCCGGAAGACCTCACTGTTCAAAAAGAGAAAAAGACATAAATAAATATGAGAAACTTTTTTGCTATTCTGAAAAATAAATCTATTTTTGTAGCGCATAGGTTCGTATTCTTTGCTTATTCGAAGAATCGATTAAAAGGGAATCAGGTGGAAGTCCTGAACAGTCCCGCTGCTGTAAGTTTATAAAACTCATAAAAGCAAATACTCTTTGCCACTGAAACAGGGTTTCGGGAAGGCGCTTTTATGAAAACGAAGTCAGAAGACCTGCCGTGCATGATAAAGATGAATCTTTCGAGGAAAAAGATTCCATGTGAATGATTGGTTATCAACATATAACTTGACGATACAAAAATATCTTCAATGGAAGGGAGAAAACAATTTGTTTATTCTCTTTCCATATAAAGACATTGATTTTTCAAATAAACTCTGCCAAGTTTATTGTAAGGTCCGGCCGAAGTGATTTCGCCCGGGCTTTAATTTGCTTCAGCTTATAGCACGGCGAGAAGTAGAAGCCGACACTTCATCTGAAAGTTTTAGAATAATAAGATGAATTAAGCTCTTTTTTCTACAGTAAGTTTTTTAGTTCATATCTCCTTTTGAAAAAAAGTAATGTACACCTTGATTATTTATAATTATTAAGGAAATATCTTACAAAGTTTTTATATTTTTGTTCTTCAAGCAAATATACTTGTTATGAAACAAACCTATATCACTTTATGCTGCCTCCTGCTAAGTTGTCTGACAGGCACAGCGCAAAACAACCCTTTATTACACGACAACTATATACTATATAAAGGAAAGAAGATTCTGTTAAATGACAAGAACTTCTATATTGACGGAAACCTGAAAGCGCAAGACACAGGCAAGTGTCCGTATGTCTTTACGTCTGTAAACGAAGCCATGCGTCATTTGAAGGATGGTATAGAATCAAATCCCATGACATTGTACATAGCACCCAATGTCTATTGGATTGACAATCCGGATGATCCTGAAATCAGGAAACCGTCGCATGGAGACACTCCTTATGGTTTGGAAATAAAATGTAGCGGCCTGAGAATCTATGGATTGTCTGATGACCCACAAGATGTAGTATTGGCCTGCAACCGAGGACAAACTCAAGGAGCGATAGGAAACTATACGATGTTTTATATGGAAGGAAATGAAATAAGTGCCGAGAACATTACATTTGGCAACTATTGCAATGTCGATTTGACCTACCCGCATAACCCGGCCCTAAACCGTCAAAAGCGCATGGATGCCGTAGTACAGGCACAATTGGTACATTGCAAAGGAGACAAATATGTGTTGCGTAACTGCCGTTTCATAAGTCGGCTCAACTTATGCCCGTTTAACGGAGGACGACGCACCTTATTTGATAATTGCTACTTCGAATGCACCGATGATGCTTTGTGCGGAACAGGGGTATATAGCCATTGCCGGTTTACTTTTTTCAGTTCCAAACCTTTCTATTCTACCTCCAAGACAGGAGCTGTTTTTTATCACTGTGATTTCAATATCTTAACTGAAGGGAAACAGTATATTACTAAGATGGGAAGCCCTGTAACCCTCATAGACTGCTATTTCCATACGAAAAGCGATTCTCTTTTTATCGGATGGACACAGACTCCGACCAAAAACCAGCGTAATTACCAGTATAAAGTTTGGCATAATGACAAACCGTACCGGATGCATCCTTCCGACACGTGGCTGACAGTGGACTTAACAGGAAAAAAGGCTTTGCAAGCCTATGTAATCAGAGCCAATGGAGTAGAATTGGATAATATTTATAACCTACTGAAGGGAGATGATGATTGGGATCCTACACACGGCAAAACATCAATTCTCGAAGCCGGAAAACAAAATCGGGCAGACTATACCCAGATTCCTACTCTCCTTACTGTCACACCAGTCAAAGCCGAAATAGAAAGTGAAGTCTCTGATACGGTATTAACAGCCTCTTTTTCAAGATTTGGAGATTATCCTGCTCCTCACCAGGCAATACGATGGAGCGTAGAACAAGAATACACGAAAGACATACAGTTGTTGCCTTCAACAGATGGATCTACTTGTAAAGTAATAGGCTGTAACACGGATGACGAGACCAAACAAATCGTAGTGAAAGCTATTTCGGAGGACGGGCTTGAATCAGCATCAGCTCTTACCGTAAAACCCAAACTGTTACCTGCACCGGAATTTATCCTGAGTCCCCGACTCAGAATGGTCGAAAACGGGACAGCTATAGTTGATTATAAATTGGACTTACAAGGAAGAAAAGATGAATCTCTGATTACTTGGTATCGCTGTACGGATGCAAAAGGCAACAATGCCATAGAAGTAGCTGTTTCCAGACTGGCAAATCCGGAACGTACTTACCGACTGTCTGCTGGAGACGAAGGTTATTACCTGATGGCAACTGTCGCTCCGAAGCATTTGCGCTGTCGGGCCGGTATCCCCCGAATCGCTATATCAGAACGAGCTATTCGAAAAGAAGATATATATCCATCACATCAGCTTTATACCGACTTCCATAACTTTTCCATTGCCTTACAACCGCGTATTATACCCGGCTTTTGGACTGTTGATGCATATAAGCCTGCCGATACGGAAGAATATGACTGGCCTGTCATTCAGTCAGGTTGCTGGTTATATGGAAAAGGAACAAATGGAGCCTCCTGCCATTACGGTCTGTTACAAGGACGAAAAGGGGCACGCCTCCTATATACTCCAAAGAAAGAGCATTCTGGAGATATGCGACTTACTCTGAAAGTAGATCCGGCTAAAACTGCCGGTCAAGGTTTTGGAAGTGCTACCGGACAATATATGGACGTTTGTATAAAATTCGATACCCGGACTCTTACCGGTTATGCCTTGAGAATTATCCGGACTGTGAAAAATGATAGCGCCGTAGATTTTTATCTGGTCAAATATGACAAGGGGAAAACAACCTCTATCAGTAAAGCTGTATCCGCTTCCTGCTACCTGTCAACCTGCACTCTCTCACTTTCTATGAAAGGCGATAAATTAATAGCGTGTGCAAAAACGGACGCAAAACAAGAAAGAAAAATGAAAGAAGGAGTACTGCCAGACGTATATTTGGAAGCTACAGTGTCGCCTAACTCTTTTGGAGGAATTGGCATACAACACACCGGATCTACCGGAGACAGTGCCACACAATTACGTTCTTTACAGGTAGATTGGGAATAATAAATACAAAATAGAACCGTCATGAAAAAAGGACTCTATTTACTCCTATGCACTTTACCGACATTAGGAATCATGTCGGTACTATTTTCATGCGGTTTTCCTCGTTCATCCCAAACACAAAAAATCGACCGCCTCAACGAACTTTCGTATCTTTATCATTATAAGAATCTGGACTCTTGTCATGTATATGCCGCGCAAGCATATGCTTTAGGGGAGAGGTATACAAACGGACGGGCTGAAGCACTGAACAATCTGGCCTTTTACGCCTTTATGCAAATGGATTTCGAACAATCACGCAAATATCTAACAGGTGTATATGAATTGTGTAACAATGAGTTGGAAAGACTGATTGCAGACATAGGCATGATGAAAATCTGTCAACGTACCTCGGCAAACAAGGAATTTTACGACCATCGAAATAGCGCACTTCAACGTATAAAACGAATCAATGAAGAACGATCGGCTTTCAATAAACATGAAACAGGACGGCTGACTTACGCCCTGTCAGAATTCCACATCGTTTCAAGCATTTATTATTACTATCTTCAGCAAGAAGAACAGGCACAGGAAGAAATAAATCAAATAGATCCGACAGCCGACATTGAAAAAGACACGGCACAACTGCTATATTATTACTACATGAAGGGATCGGGAGGACTTTGCGAAGGAAAGGATGCGGAGGATATAGCTGTACGTGAATTTGATTATCTGGGAAACTGTATCGTGCTAAGCGTTGAAAAAGGGTATCTCTATTTTGAAGCCAACTGCTTGCAAGCTTTCGCAGAACTCCTGATAAACAGACCCTCTCTGGAGGTGCTCCGCAAACGCCGTAGTGGAGCTTTAAAACTAATTAATTCGGAAGGATTGCCAGATTCTGTTTTCATTCTTTCGATGGCAAAAAAGGCACTACACAAATTTAAAGAATATGGAGATGTGTATCAGATAGCTGGAGCTTATCGAACTATTGCAACTTACCTTATCCAGTATAAAGACTACCAAGCTGCCGTTGACACCTTGCAGCGTGCACTCGACTATGTAAATGCTCACCATGAAAAGTATTACCAATGCACGGATTCCGCTCACCAACTTCGTACATTCAGTCTCCATGATACTATTTCTTTAGAAAAACAATGGCTTACCAATAAACGGATTCAGACTGTCCCGGAATGGATAGCACGTCTTCGAGAGCAATTAAGCCTTGCATATTCTGGTCTCGGCATGAAGATGGAATCGGACTATAACCGTAACATTTATCTGGATATACTGGACGTTACCAGGCAAGATAAGGAATTGGAAAGCCGTTACGAACTGCTGGAGAAAGAATCTCAACAATTAAATGCCTGGTTTTCTATGGTTCTATCCATTCTTTTTTTCACGATTCCCTTATTTTGGATACTAAATAAAAAATGGAAGAAGAAAAATGCCGAGCATATAGAAAGTTTAAAACAAATATTGGATATATGCCGGAAAATCACCGCTTCCATTCCCGCGGACATTACAAATATAGAAGATATAACCGAGCGCATCAAACTAATGATTCACGAAGACATGAAAAATCTGTTTGGGCCTTGTGATATAGAAATTGACATCCGGCACAAACAATTATTGTTACACACTCCTCGTAAACTCAATAAGGACAAACAGGCTATCCTGAGAGTTCTCTCTCCCTATATTGCATGGACTATTGAAAATGCCTCTACATTGGTTCTGCTAGGAGACGAACGAGAGGCAATAGAAAAAGAACGTTATATTTACGAACAACATATAGCTGATAATAAAAGACAGAATATCGTTAAAAAAGCATGTTTTGCCATTGTTACCGGAATTACGCCATATCTGGACCGTATTATTAACGAAGTGCATAAACTGAAACACTTCAATTATTTGGAAAAGCCTGAAATCAAACAAACGAAGTACCAATATATAGGTGAACTGATTTGCAAAATCAATGAATATAATGATATCTTGGCTTTGTGGATAAAAATGAAACAAGGTACACTAAGCCTTCATATAGAGAATTTTGCCTTGGAAGAGTTATTTGATATCTTAAATAAAGGACGGAAAACATTTGAAACCAAGCAACTGCAATTCAAAATAGAACCTACGCAAGCCATTGTCAAAGCTGATAAAGCCTTGACTCTGTTTATGATTAATACATTGACTGAAAACGCACGTAAATATACTCCTCAAGGCGGATCCATAAAAGTATATGCAGAGGAAACTGAGAAATATGTAGAAATCTCGATACAGGATACCGGAATAGGACTCTCGGAAGAAGACCGGCAACATATTCTTGGCGAAAAAGTATATGATTCCAGCCTTATAGGTATACAAGATGAAAAATACGGAGATGTTTTAAGAAAGAGTAAAGGTAGCGGTTTTGGGCTGATAAATTGTAAAGGAATTATTGAAAAATACAAGAAGACCAATGCTCTTTTTCAGGTCTGTCTGTTCAATATAGAAAGCAAGAAAGGAAAAGGAAGCCGATTCTATTTCCGATTACCCAAAGGGCTACGCAAAACAATAAATCTTTTCCTAATCTTCTTTTTGTCAGCGTACACACTTCATGCCAAGGATATTCCTTATTACGATGAAACATTGGAAAAGGCAGCTCGGTTTGCAGACTCAGCTTACTACAGCAACGTTTACGGGCATTACGAACAAACTCTCCTTTACGTAGATTCCGCCATTATCTATTTAAACAGACATCATCAAAAACACAAAAAATATCCGGCACCCGCTATGGTACGATCCGGTAACGGACAGGCTGCGGAAATTATATGGTGGAAACAGTTGTTCGATACAGATTATCATGTCATTCTGGATATACGCAACGAAACGGCAGTCGCCTTACTCGCACTACGTAACTGGGAGGATTATCGTTATAATAATGCAGCTTATACCAGACTTTACAAACTGTTAGGTGAAGACAGTTCGTTGGAAAATTATTGCAAAGAAATGCAACATTCATCCAATAACAAAACGATAAGCATTATTCTGTGCCTATTTTTCATTGTGATATTGGCCGTCAGTTATTATTTGCTTTATTTCAAACATCGAATCTTATATCGTTTTAATTTGGAACAAATACTGGAGATCAATAAAGAAATCATTACTTCTTCCATGCGTCCAATACAAGAAGTCACTGACATCCGTTCCATACCCCAATGCATATTACAGGATATATTTGAAGATGTCAATGACTTGATGCCTATCCAAGCACTATGTATGGCCGTATACGATGAAGAAACACAACACCTGCATTATACTTTTTATCCATCGGTTACAAATAAAGAAGAACTGTACTATCACTTGCAACGGTGTTACGAAGAACATAAACTTATTTGCTCGGCAGAGGAAACGATACAATGCTTTCCCTTATATACCGAGCTTAGAGATGAAAAACAATATTGGGGTGCTTTGGCATTAATCAGAAAGCAGACCGGCCACCAAGAAAACGAAACCTTGTTGGTCGCACTGATTACTCGATACATCAGTATTGTCATTATGAACGTGGTCATTCGTATGGGTGACAAATACAGAGATATTGAATTGGCACAAGACGACCGACTTCGGGCAAAATATGAAGAAAATTTGTTATATGTGCAAAACCAAGTATTAGATAATTGTCTCTCAACCATTAAACACGAGACTTTATATTATCCCAATAAAATCAGGCAGATTATTGAAACATTACTTCAAAATATATCAAAAGAAAAAGAAAAGGAACTGGTTGATAATATGGAAGAGCTAATCAGCTATTACAAAGATATTTTCACATTACTCAGTTCGTGCGCAGCGCGCCAATTAGAAGATATTACTTTCCGACGAAGTAATATCCCGGTACAAAAGCTGATAGAACATGCTCAAAAATATGCACAACGATGCAATAAGAAGCTGAACTCAAAATTAACATTACAAACTCAGCCTTGTATTTTTCAGGTAATAGGAGACGAAACGCTGTTAGAGTACCTATTGGAAAACCTGATTGAGGCCGCTTTCGGACAAAAAGAAACCGGTCGTCTTTACATAACGGCCAGACAAGACCGAGAATTTATCCGATTCGATTTTACTGATTCCAGAGGCCACTACACACAGGAAGAACTGAATTTGCTATTCTATCCAGATATGAAACGTATGCAACAAGAAAACAATGGAAACCTAAAAGGAACAGAATACTTAATATGTAAACAAATTATTCGTGACCATGACGAATACACGGGATTTCGAGGTTGCCGCATCAATGCGGAACCCGGATTGGAAGGAGGTATGACAATATGGTTTACTATTCCACGAAAACAATAATAGAAATAAAATAAATATGGAAAAGAAATTCAAAGTAATTATAGTAGAAGACGTAAAATTAGAGTTAAAAGGTACCGAAGAAATTTTCCGTAATGAAATTCCTGACGCGGAAGTTATCGGTACGGCTATGACAGAAAAAGACTTTTGGGAACTTCTGGAGAAGCAAATTCCGGATTTGGTATTATTGGATTTAGGATTGGGAGGGTCTACTACCATTGGTGTGGATATCTGTCGGACACTCCATAAAAAATACCGGAATATGCATATCCTTATTTTCACGGGAGAAATTCTGAATGAAAGACTTTGGGTAGATGTACTGGATGCCGGAGCAGACGGAATCATCCTGAAAACAGGTGAATTATTGACTAAAAATGATGTCCAAAGCGTCATGAATGGCAAAAAGTTAGTCTTCAACCAACCTATTCTTGAAAAAATAGTTTCCCGTTTCAAACAATCCGTACTCAATGAACAAAAAAAACAGGAGGCTGTCATCCAATATGATCTTGATGAATACGATGAAAGACTTCTTCGTCATTTGGCTCTTGGATACACTAAAGAAATGATTACTAATCTAAAAGGAATACCTTTTGGTGTAAAGTCTTTAGAAAAAAGACAGAATGATCTGATTAACCGTTTTTTTTCAGTTGACGAAAGGGGAGGAGTGAATGCTACCCGTTTGGTAGTACGCGCTTTTGAATTAGGCGTATTAAATATTGACAACTTAGAACCAGATGAAGAATAATACCTATATACCACATGCAATCACGATCCTTTTCTTTGCTACATTGCTTGTCATATTTGTTTCGTGGATAGGAAGTATTTACGAATGGCCTGTACAAAGTCTGCTTAGTCCGGAAGGTATTCGCTGGATATTACGACATGTTAATGAAAATTTTTATCAAGCACCGTTTGCTTCTATTTTTATTTTATTAATAGGAATAGGACTGTCACAAGCTTCCGGATTATTCAGCACTCTGCAACAACATGTACGGTGTATCAGCCTGCACAAACCTTTATCCCGAAAACGAAAAAGAGCTCTTTTACTCTCATTGATATCAGTTGTTGTCTATCTATTGCTTATCGGAATCGCAACCTTCTCTCCGTTAGCCATTTTACTGGGAGTTACTGGGACACTTGACCGATCACCTTTTATCGGAGGTATTGTTCCGCTTGTTTCTCTTGCATTCAGTCTCTCTGGAATTGTATTTGGTATTGCTTCCGGACAATTCCGCAATGATAAAGACATTATACAGGGAATGGGCTGTCTGCTTACCAAAGCCATAAACTATTTTATCTTTTTACTAATTGTTTCCCAATTTTTAGGCATTCTCCACTATTCACAAATAGATAAGTGTATAGGAATAGGAGAAAGAAGAAGTGTCATTTTGCATCTGTTGCTTTACTATCTTCCATTGATATGCATATTCATTCACCGAAAAAAATAGGACCATAATTTTTCTCAAATCATGGCACAATCATTGAGCTTTTCTACCTTTGGCATACATTTCCGACTCTTTTTTGTAGCTGCAAATATGTTGGTATAAAAAATCCCGTTGTGCTTAGCGCAACGGGATCTCAATTTCTTTCAGTTGTGGATTATTCAGCAACCACAGCAGAATCTGTAGCAGCGGTATCAGCAGCAATAGTGTCTACTGTAACTTCAGCAGCCTCTTCTACAACTTCTATAGCTGTTGTGTCAGCAGCTTCTTCACTGTTAGCAGCTTTGTTTCCGCATGATGCCAATGAAACAGCTGCAAATGCTACGAATAAAAATACTAATTTTTTCATTTTCTTTGCTTTTTAATCTATAAAACAATCATTTACTTATTAAAACGTCGCAAAGATATGTACTTTTTTAATAGGTTGTATTTTTTAATCACTTTTTTTTCGATTTTTTTCAGGATTCTTATAGGTCTCTCATTATTAAAGTGTTTAAAATACTCTGTTTGCTAATATCTTGGGTTGACATGATTAATTAAGCGTTTAAATATCCTTGGGAATGAAGATTAATGCGTAAATTTGCGGCCAAAACAGAGCTGAAAATGATTGATACTTCTATATTTCAAGACAAAAAGGCTGTATATTATACATTAGGTTGCAAATTGAATTTTTCGGAAACTTCCACGATTGGAAAGATTTTGCAGGAGGCCGGAGTACGTACGGTGCGGAAAGGAGAGAAAGCGGATATTTGCGTGGTTAATACCTGTTCTGTAACAGAAACAGCGGATAAGAAATGTAGACAGGTCATTCATCGGCTGGTGAAGCAGCATCCGGGTGCGTTTGTCGTGGTGACGGGCTGTTATGCGCAATTGAAACCGGGACAGGTGGCGGATATTGAAGGCGTAGATTTGGTTCTGGGTGCTGAGCAGAAAGGAGAAATTCTTCGTTTTTTGGGTGATATGGACAAGAAGGAAAAGGGAGAAGCTCATACGGTGGAAATGAATGAAATCCGTTCGTTCGTTCCTTCTTGTTCGCGAGGAGACCGGACCCGTTATTTTTTGAAAGTTCAGGATGGATGTGATTACTTCTGTTCATATTGTACCATTCCTTTCGCAAGAGGAAGAAGCCGTAATGGAAAAATCGAGGATTTAGTGGAACAAGTTCGCCAGGCTGCGTCGGAGGGAGGAAAGGAGATTGTGATAACAGGTGTGAACATTGGAGATTTTGGAAAGTCTACCGGTGAGTCTTTTTTTGAATTGATGAAAGCTTTGGAACAGGTAGGGGGGATTGAGCGTTACCGTATCTCTTCTATTGAACCTAATCTGCTTACGGATGAAATAATCGAATATGTGGCTCATTCCCATGTGTTCATGCCTCATTTCCATATTCCTTTGCAATCGGGATCGGATGAAGTGTTGAAATTGATGCGCAGGCGTTATGATACTGCTTTGTTTGCTTCGAAAATAGAAAAAATCCGTTCTGTGATTCCTGATGCCTTTATTGGGGTGGACGTGATTGTAGGAACGAGGGGGGAGAGCGATACTTTTTTTGAGGAGGCTTATGCATTTATCCATAGCCTGGATGTTACCCAGTTGCACGTATTCAGCTACTCGGAACGTCCGGGTACTCAAGCTTTGAAAATTGACTACGTGGTAAAGCCTGAAGTGAAACATCTTCGTAGCCAGCGTTTACTGGCTCTTTCAGAAGAAAAGACCCATGCTTTTTACGCTCGTCACATAGGGTTGGTGAAGACCGTGCTGTTGGAAAAACCGAAACCGGGAGCTATGATGCATGGTTTTACGGACAATTATATTCGGGTGGAGGTGGATGGTCCGAAGTCATTGGATAATCATCTGGTACAAGTCAAGTTGGGTGATTTTAATGAAGAGGGTACAGCTCTAAGAGGAACGATACTGCATGAAGAGAATGTATTTTGAACGGAAAAGAAAGATATGCCGGTTCGGTGTGTGATGTCGGAGGTGTACGGAGGGAAAGACTGGAAAAAATAGGACGAGGATATGAATGCGGATATGGAACAGGTGTGTGAGGTAACAATGATAGAAGATAACAGATTTTGCCGGAAGGATAGATTGGCTGTGGTGATTTTGAACTGGAACGGTGAAAAAATGCTCCGTTTGTTTTTGCCTTCAGTTTGGAACCATTCTCAAATGGAGGATGTGGCTGTTTATGTGGCGGATAATGCTTCTTCCGATGCTTCATGCGAGTGGTTGGAGAAGGAATTTCCACAGGTGCATCTTATCAGGTTGGATCAGAATTACGGTTTTGCCGAGGGATATAATAGAGCCCTGTCCGGTATTCAGGCTGAATATTATTTGTTGTTGAATTCAGATGTGGAAGTCACCGAGAACTGGCTTCTTCCCTTACTGGAATATATGGACAAACATCCGGAAGTGGCTGCCTGCCAGCCTAAGTTGCTGAGTTGGCATGATAAGGAAAGGTTTGAATATGCCGGTGCCTGCGGGGGATATCTGGACAGATTGGGATATCCTTATTGTAGAGGGCGTATTTTCGATATGGTGGAAATAGATAGGGGACAATATGATACTTGCGAACCTGTATTCTGGGTCAGCGGTGCGGCATTGATGGTGCGCTCAGATGATTATTGGAAATGCGGCGGACTGGATGCTGCTTTTTTTGCGCATATGGAAGAAATAGATTTTTGCTGGAGACTCCGGCATGCCGGGCGGCAGGTTTATTGTATCCCTCAAAGTAAGGTATACCATGTGGGGGGAGGAACCTTGAACCAGGAAAATCCGCGTAAGACGTACTTGAATTTCCGGAATAACTTATTTATGTTGTACAAGAATCTGCCTTTTGGGCAGCTCTTTTTTATAATGTGTATCAGGGTGGTATTGGACTATGTCGCCGCAGTCACTTTTTTATTGAAAGGACATATTCCGAATGCCAAAGCGGTCGTGAAAGCTCGTCTGGATTTCTGGAGAATGCGCTCTTATCGTAAAAAGGCCCGCCGGAAAGTATGGAAGCATGCTTGTAACAGGCCAATCCCGGAACAACGCCCTTTTAGTATTTTATGGAGTCACTATGTAAGGCGTGTAAAGGCTTTTGCCTCTTTGTGAGTGTTTTCCTCGGCTTGTCGCTTTCAAAGAGGGCAAGCGATGGAAGCGGATGGATGGTAATTATAGTAATCATAAATCGAAATACGATGAAAAAGAGTTTATTTTGTTTAGGAATTCTGTTTTGTGGGATTCTTTCTTTACATGCCCAAGGCTTTCTTCCGATATGGGCAGAAGGTAATATGCCCAACAGTAAGGGGTTGGCTTTGCCGGACAGTATTACGAATGAACGCGTGTATCAGGTAGGGATTCCGGGATTTTATGTGTTCGAACCTTCCAAGGCTGAGAATAAGGGAGCTGCGGTATTGATTATACCGGGTGGAGGATATGCCCGACTGGCATACCAGATCAGTGGTTTCCAGTTAGCGAAATGGTTTAATACGATGGGAATTACGGCGTTTGTGCTTAACCATCGTTTGCCTCAGTCTCCGGATGTAAAGGTGAGTTACCAGGCTCCTTTGCAAGATGCGCAGCGTGCTGTTCGCTATATTCGGGCCCATGCGGACAGATGGGGCATAGAGAAAGAGAAGATAGGAGTGATGGGATGCTCGGCAGGTGCGCATTTGTCGGCGTGTCTTTCCACCATGACGGAAGACTGGAGTGCGGTTGGAGACGAGTTGGATGGCTTTTCTTTTGTTCCGAATTTTACCATTCTCATTTCACCGGTTATTTCGATGGGAGAAATAGTCCATCGGGGTAGCCGTGAAAATTTATTGGGGAAATATGATACGCCGGCATTGCGTTCCCTGTTTTCCTGTGATGAGAGGGTGACTTCGCAGACTCCTCCGGCTTTTGTGGTGCATGCTATGAATGACCCGGCAGTGTCGTGCCTGAATAGTATTGCTTATTTTAGGGCCTTGAAAGAGAATCATGTGGAAAAAAGTACTTTACACATTTTTCCTGAAGGGGGACACAGTATTGCCTTGCGGAACAATCCGGGAACTACCAATAGTTGGACACTGCTGGCAGAAAAATGGTTGCTGGAGATTGGGATATTAAGGTAGGTCACTAATCTGCTATGAGGGTTTGAGCTTTGGCATCCTCATAGCAGATTTTCTATCTCTTGAGGGGTATATACGATATGATTAGGATGGAAAGCCTCCAATTCTTCTACCGGTCGGAATCCCCAAGCCACTCCCGTTACTTCCACTTGGGCATTGCGGGCTGTTTGCATGTCTACATTTGAATCGCCCACATAGAGTGTATCTTCTTTTCTTATATTGCTGAAAGCAAGAATTTCCTCTATAATGGTAGGATCCGGTTTGACCGGAACGTTTTCCCGTTGTCCCAGGACCTTTATAAAGCGGATGGTAGGGAAATAGTGCTTTATTAATTTTTCCGTAGCAACCTGATACTTGTTGGAAGCAACGGCTAAAGCAATGCTTCGTTTCTGCAAGGCGGCAAGAAGTTCGGGAATACCCGGATAAGGAGTGCTGTCATCCACATTATGCTGATCATAGTAGGGAACGAAAACAGAACGTATCTTTAGAATATTTTCTTCTGTGCGTTTTTCTTCCGGCATGGCCCTTTCGAATAATTTGTTTATGCCGTTCCCCACGAAATAATTATAGGCCGAAACTTTATGTGTAGGGTAGCCGAAATGGGCTAACGCTTGATTGGTGGCTGTTGCCAGATCGGCAATGGTATTCAACAGTGTACCATCTAAATCAAATATAACCAGTTTCTTCATCTTTTGCCTTTTTTACTCTTGCAAAGATAGGATAAAATGGTGTTATTGCAAACCTCACGGCTATTCTTCTATGGGTGGGGATAATTGTATAAGTGGATAAATATATAGTTCTTTTTTATTTTTTTAGGAAAGCATGCCATGTTTTTTACAAGAAAGTTCTAATTTTGTGCCATACAAACTAGTACATGAAGGGAGGAAATTATATAAATTTGAAGGATATCGATGACTTTCAGCGATATTATGTCCGGATGTTTCCTGAATTGAAGTATTTTACCGCTAAATATATAGAAGACGAAGCTGTCGTAAGTGACATCATTCAGGATTTGTGGCTGAAATTGTGGGAATCGGAGATTGTTTTTTCCGGTGAATCTGCCTTAAAAGCTTATTTGTATCGCACTCTCCATAACGAGGCCCTGAACTACCTGCGCACACAGACAAGGGAGCAGGAACGCTATCAGGCGATGGAGGATTGGTACGAGGGAGAGCCGGACATGCTGAACAGGATGATAGAGTCCGAACTTTATGCCATGCTGAACGAAACTTTTTCCCATCTCTCTCCTGCCTGTAAGAAGGTCTATGTGGAAAGCCTGAAAGGCAAGTCGCAGAAAGAAATCGCTGAATCCTTACATATCTCTGTCAATACAGTCAAGAAGCATATCAACAACGCCAACCATTACATGAGGGAACAGTTGAAAAAACTCCTCGTGTTGCTGGCTGCTTTTCATTGATTCCCGTTTACCGTCTATTTATATTTCGCTGATGTCCGCCGAATAATTCGAGGAACTTACTTTCTCATGTCTTTCCGTAATCGTTTCATCCTCATTATGCTGAGCCTCATTCGGCATATTTCTCTAACACCCCGAAATGTTAAAAATACAGTTGGAATAAAAAAAGTGGCGTTTTTGTATTACACCAAATGGTTTTCTCGGTGTATTATATAAAAAATAAAAGGCGGAAAATTCTAAAAGGGAAAAAAGTATCATGATGAGGAGCAAAAAACAGTTGTCAAAGGATGAGGTCAAGCGGTTGCTTTACAAACGTCTGCTGGGCATACTCTCGCCGGAGGAGGCACAGGAACTGGCTGATTGGGAGGCGCAGGACTCGGGGAACGAGCAGTTGGCACGCACTGTCACTTCTTTGTCGTTTATTGAAAAAGCTGTGACGGACCCTTCGCACAGGCAGGCCGAAGAGAGCTGGAAGGTGTTGAGACACCGTATCGGATACCATAAGTTCAGGATAGGTCACCGGAGCTATGTGTACATCGCTGCGGCAGTGGTGCTGTTAGGCTTTCTGTTAGTGGCGGGCTATCGCTATTATTACATTGGCGAATCGAAATCTGGCATCCTTCGTGCGGGTACGGAGAAAGCCTTTGTTTATCTGTCCGACGGGGAGCGCATGGAGATGAACGACCATTTGCGTTACGAGGTGTACATGCAGCAGGAAAAGGGAAAAAAACAGCGACCGGACATCTCGCCCAATCTCTTCCATACGGTTGTCACGCCACGGGGAGGTGAATATACGTTGAAGCTGGATGATGGTTTGCGGATACACTTGAATGCAGAGTCATCCCTCACCGTACCTTCGGATTTCTCCTCTTCCAATCGTCAGGTCAACTTGGCAGGAGAGGCTTACTTTGATGTGGAGAGTGACCCTGAACACCCCTTCCTTGTCCAGACGGGCAGGGCGGACATCAAGGTGTTGGGCACACGCTTTTGCGTGAAAAACTACCGGGAGGACAACCTTTTGCTGGTTACTTTGGAAGAGGGGGAGGTGGAAATCAATTCCGCATACGAGAAGATGCATCTTATGCCGGGTGAGCAGGCTATGGTGCATCATGACGGACACATTTCAAAACGTCCGGTGGATACCTATTTATATTGTGCTTGGAATCAGCAGCGCATAGCTTACGATAACGAACCTCTTTTCAATATCTTGAACGACTTGGGACGCTGGTACAATTTCGAAGCCGCGTATAGCAGCGATCGTCTTCGCAACCTCCGTTTCTCCATGGACATAGAGAAAACAGCTGATTTCAACGAAGTAGCGGGATTGCTCGAAAGGCTTGACAAGATACGAATAATAGTAAAGAGAAATAAAGTAATCGTGAGAGAATTATAAATCTTATGTATAATGAATAGAAAAATTATGAGAGTACTAACAAGGCTTTTATTGCTCGTCTTTGCGGTCTGCCTTCCATCGGGAGGGGTTTCCGCTCAGTCTGATGTTCCGGTGGGTACTGCTGTCGTTCGGCAGGACGCTCGTATGGACATCTTATTAAAGAATGCTTCCATCCGTGAAGTTTTCTCCGAAATCAGGAAGTTGGTGAAAGTAAACTTTATGTACAGTAACGAAGACGTGAAAGATCTTCCCACCAAGGATTATGATTTGCGGAATGCCACGTTGGAGCAAGTTATGAATGTAGCGTTGGCGGGTTCCGACCTGACCTTCGAGATGGTGAAGGATACCATCATTATTAAGCGTAAGGGGGAGGCAAAAAGAAACATTACCGGTAAGGTAATGGATGTGTCCGGACAGCCTATTCCCGGTGTCGCCGTGCAGGTGAAGGGCACCGCTCGCGGAACGACCACCGATATGGACGGACATTTCGAACTCCCTTCCGACAACCGGTCCGAGGTGAAGCTTTCCCTCTCGTTTGTCGGCATGAAGCGTCAGGAACTCACGTGGAGAGGCCGTGCTCTCAGCATCGTGATGGAAGAGGATGCTCGCCAGATAGATGAAGTTGTTGTCACCGGTTATCAAGTCATCAACAGGCGCGCCTTAACCAGTGCTGTCACAACTGTGAAGGCCGAAGACATCATTCGTCCCGATGCGCTCAGTATCGACCAGATGTTGGAAGGCCAAGTGCCCGACATGTTGTTTATGTCCAATTCCGGTGAGGCAGGGGTGGCGCCGAAAATACGTATCCGGGGAACCTCCTCCATTATCGGTAACCGCGAACCCCTGTGGGTCGTGGATGGTATTGTGGTCACGGACCCCGTGCAGATTTCTCCTGAGGAGTTGAATGATCCCGACTATGTGAACCGTATCGGTAACGCCATTGCCGGATTGAACCCCCAAGACATTGAGCGTCTGGATATTCTGAAGGATGCGTCCGCTACGGCGTTGTACGGAACAAAGGCCGCTAACGGTGTGATTGTCATCACCACCAAGCGCGGGCGCAATGGAAAGCCACAGATTCGTTATAACAACAGCTTCACCTATAAGTTGCGTCCTCGGTATACTGACAGGTCTGTGGATGTGATGAATTCGAAAGAGCGTATCCAGTTCTCGCGTGAACTCTTTGCCAGCGGTTATGAATATGATCAAAACAGTTCTCCAGTCGGTTATGAAGGATTGCTGCTTGATTTGTATAATGGAAAAATCAATGATGACCAGTTCGCTACGGAAGTGGCCAAACTGGAAGTGATGAATACCGATTGGTTTGACTTGCTGACGCACGACAGTTTCTCCCAACAGCATACGGTAAGTATGAACGGAGGCTCGGAGCGTGGTACCTATTATGCATCCATCGGATACAATGATACGGATGATGTCGTTAATAACACCATGAACAAGCGTTATACGGGCATGCTGAATCTGGATGCCGAATTCACTAAATGGTTGTCGGGTTCATTCAGTTTTAAGGGAAATGTTAACAAGCGTTCCTATAATCAGACTTCTTTGAATCCGGTGCAATATGCTTATACGGCAAGCCGCGCCATCCCTGCGTATACTGAAGACGGAGAATACTATTTCTATGACAAGATTACAGGTGACCATGACCACTATCTTTTTAATATCATGAACGAGCTGGATCATAGTTCCATTTCTCAGGAGGGCAGTTCCTTTAGTCTGGATGCGAACTTCCGTTTTAAGTTCAATGATTGGCTGTCGGCGAATGCTATTGGATCCTATACCTCTCAGTCTACGGATATAAATAACTATTGGGGGATGGAAACCTATCAGGTGGCTTCGTGGCGTGGCAGTAATTATGGGGAAGAGTTTTATGACGAAGATACGACCTGTCCGCAAGGTGGACAATTGTCTACCCAGCATACACGGCAAAACAGTTGGACAGTCCGTTTGCAGTTGGATTGGAATAAATATTTCGGTAAAGGAGAAAAGCATAACTTTAACGGAGGTCTTGGATACGAAGCCAGCTCTACCCGTTATAAAGGATACAGTAACACGGCACGTGGGTATTTCCCGGACCGGGGACTCTCCTTTGTGCAGGGTATCGACTTGGAAAAATATCCTTCCTATCAGGCTTGGGTGGCAAGCAACGCCGTCCCCACTCTGACGGATGATTTGTCGAATGTCATATCAGCGTATGCTACCATGACTTACAGTTACAATTCGATGGTTTACTTGAATGCCAATGCCCGTGTGGACGGCTCCAATCGTTTTGGAGACCAGAGTAACAGTAAACTGTTGCCTATTTGGTCTGTCTCAGCTGCTTTCAATTTCTCGGAACTGCCTTTCATGAAACGCATCAGTTGGATGGATTATCTGAAAGCGAAAGTTTCGTATGGTTTCCAAGGAAATATGCTCAGTGACGAGTCCCCGGTAATGATTATCCGGAAAAATCCGATGAATGACTATTACAACGAATTTACCGCCAGTGCAATGAAAAATCCGAATCCGGATTTGAAGTGGGAACGTACGAACTCATACAATATAGGTTTGGAAGCTTCGCTTTTTAACAACCGCCTTCAATTGGAAGCGTCGGTATATTTCAAACGTACCAAGGACGCTTTCATGCCGAAATCGATTTCTACCGTCAATGGATATGAATCGTATGTTGTGAATGGGGGAAACATTTCAAACGATGGCTACAGTGTCGATGTGACTGTACATCCTATTATGACGAAAGACTGGCGGTGGACCCTTTCGGCTTCGTTCTCCCGCACGCTGAATGAAATTAAAACCCTGCCGGCCGGTGAAGAATATGAGCTGGGAAACTTCTTGAATGGTACGGCTGTTGTAAAGGGACAGCCGGTAGGCACGTTCTATTCTTATAAATTCTTGGGATTGAGTCCGGTAGACGGGGGTCCCATGTTTGATGATTATTTCGATCATTATGAAGATTTGCAAGGTTTGGACAAATATGATACGTACACACGTGTGTTGGCTGTGTCGGGGACACGTGAACCTTACATGTCGGGAAGTTTGAATACAACTCTCCGCTATAAGAGTTTCCGTTTGAGTGGAAGTTTCGCTTACAGTTTGGGAGCAAAAACACGTTTGTTCGGTATGTTTGGCGGCGATTCGAGCAATGCGCAGGTATACGATGCCAACGATATTCGCCCGGAGTGGAATATGAGTCGGGATTATCTGGACCGTTGGATGAAACCGGGTGACGAGCTGCGTACCACTATCCCGGCAATTATCGGCCTTTCGTCTGACTCTTATTTTAATTATATCAACCATTGGTCGGCCAATATGACTGATGAAGGCATTAACTTGATAGCAGACAGCTATTGGGATATGTATGATTATAGCGACATCCGCGTGGTGAGTGCCAATTATTTGAAATGCACCAATGTTAGCTTGGCTTATGAAGTTCCCGTAGATTGGCTGAAGCCTTTTGGCCTTTCCCGTTTGGAATTGACTTTGTCGGGTAATAATTTGTTTACCATTTGCGATAGTAAGCTGAAGGGACAAACTCCTACGCAGGGCGGATTTACAACCATTGAGCTGTCCGACCGTCCGAGTTGTTCGTTTGGTTTGAGTTTAACATTTTAAAGGGAGAATATCATGATGAGAATAAAGAAAATTATTTGGTTGGCACTGGCGGTTGTTTGTACTGCCTGTTCCGACTTTCTGGAAGAATATTCGCAGGATCTGGCAAAGGTGGAATCTTGGACGGATTTGGATGAATTGCTATTGGGAGACGGCTATTTGAAATCAGGTAGAATGGTTGTGTTCCCCAGTTATTTTGAAAGTGAGCTTTCCGACAATTTTGAAGCCTTGCATTTCATGACGGATGAGTTGGAGGAAGTGATGGATTATGATCGTGAGGATTACACGTTTTTTAAAGAGACTCTATTTGCATTTTATACATGGCAACAAGATACCGGCATGGATGAAGAATTTAAATATATCGGAGGTGATGAACGGTATTGGAATGACCTCTACGAACGCATTAATATCTCGAACATGGTAATTGCGCTGGTTGATGAGCAGCCGGAAGGAGATGTGAATGATCGCTTAGGAAAAGAACGGGTGAAAGGGGAAGCCTATTTCTTGCGTGCGGCTTATTATTTCCTGCTGGTAAACCTGTATGCCCAGCCTTATACTCCTGCAACCGCATCGTCTACACCGGGAGTGCCCGTGAAATTGTCGGAGCTGATAGATGATAAGATATATTATCGGAATACGGTAGCGGAAGTCTACGAACAGATATTGAAGGATTTGACAGAGGCCGAGCGTTGGTTGGAAGGAAAAGAGCGTAAGTCTGTCTACCGTGCCAATCTGACTGCCGCTTATCTGTTGCACAGCCGCGTTTATTTGTATATGCAGGATTGGAAGAATGCCGCAGATTATGCCCAAAAAGTGTTGAATGAGCAAAGTGCCTTATTGTCATTGGCTTCTGTGGAAGAGGGTGCCAACTCTTTATCCAAATCTTCTCCTGAAACCATCTTTAGCATGGGAGGATATTCTGTGGCTTATCTTTTTGCGGATAATGATGGTTACTGGCATAGTCCTTCTGCTTATAAGGTGTCGGATGACATGTTGCGATTGTTCGGGGAGAATGATTGGCGCAGTGAAAAATACATTGGAGAAGCGCAGTACGGTAGTCCTGACGTTTTTCTGAAAGTAAGCGGGCAAAGAGATCGATTCGGTATCTATGATGAGGTTTCCGATTGTTTCTTGTTGCGTACTCCCGAAGCCTATCTGACATTGGCAGAGGCATTGGCGATGAATAATCAGGAGGATGTTGCCCGACAGACTTTGGAAAGATTCTTGTTGACCCGAATGAAAACGCCTGTGGACATTGCCTATACAGGGCAGGATTTGATTCAGTTCATCCGCGAGGAGCGTGCCCGTGAATTCCTTTTGGAAGGACATCGCTGGTTCGATTTGCGCCGGTATACAGTGTGTGAAAAATATCCGTATACCAAAAAAATAGAACATGGGTATGCATATTACGATTCTGCAAATTACGACATCTCTCACATTCATTATTATACATTGGAAGAGAATGATCCGGCCTATACGCTCCCCATCCCTCGTAAAATTCGTTCATTCCAGCCGGAAATAGGGAATAATGAAAGGCCTGCACGTTCATATCGGGAGGTGAAGAATCCAAATGTTGATGATGACTATGATGACGATTATGATTATTAATATAAAAGGGGGATATAATTTAGGGATATTCAGAATTTAGTCAACTAATTATTTGCCAATATGATAGATATTTTGTAACTTTACAAAGAACC
>CANQSM010000044.1 GCA_947626525.1 uncultured Phocaeicola sp.
CAACAGTTCTATTTCTTGCCAAACACCTTGTTCCATTACTTTTATTTAATAGGCTTTATTTCTTTTCAAAGGTAACTGATTTACTACGTTCAACCAAAAGAAATAATGACTTACTGCTATATTTTTTGCACGTGTGGGGAAAATTCAAGCAAAATAAAAAGCTAAGTAATTGATTTCTTAATACTTAGCTTTTATCTTTGTACCCAGGCCCGGGGTCGAACCGGGATGGAGGTGAATCCACTGGTGTTTGAGACCAGCGCGTCTACCGATTCCGCCATCTGGGCATTTCTTTAAATGTGGTGCAAAGATAGGATGTTTTTCTTAAACTGCAAATATATGAACTATATTTTTTAAAAAAGTATGTCTCTTCTATCTGGCCTTAATGTAAAACGGCGTAAAGATGATTAAAAATCACTTAATGTCTTGGTAAGTTTTGACCGTTATTGGATTTTAGTTCTATCTTAGCAAAAACTTAAAATCTATGATATCATGTCAAGCGGTAATAACTATTGTGTGATCATGGCAGGTGGCACCGGCAGCCGTTTTTGGCCGTACAGCCGAAAAAAGTTTCCTAAACAGTTTATTGATTTTTTTGGTACGGGATATTCTCTATTACAGCAAACTTTTTATCGCTTTGAAAAATTTATCCCGAAGGAAAATATTATTGTTGTAACCAATGTTACTTATGCTGACATTGTAAAAAAACAACTTCCTCAGCTTTCAGAGAATAATATATTACTTGAGCCGACACGACGTAACACGGCTCCGTGTGTTGCATGGGCGGCATTTCATATTCGTTTAATGAATCCAGAGGCAAATATGGTAGTAACGCCTGCAGATCAGTTGATTATGAGGGAGGATGAATTTAGGGAGGCTATGTTGCAGGGGTTGGATTTTGTTTCTTGTTCGGATAAGCTTCTTACGGTAGGCATTACGCCGAACCGTCCGGAAACAGCTTTCGGATACATACAAGTGGACGAGGAACATGAAGGAAATGTATATAAGGTAAAAAGTTTTACAGAGAAACCAGAGCCTGATTTTGCAAAGTTTTTTGTAGAGAGTGGAGAGTTTTATTGGAATTCGGGTTTGTTTATTTGGAATGTGAATACGATTCTTGAAGCAATGAATAAGTTACTTCCGGAAATAACTTCTTTTATGGAAATAGCCCGTACAGACCATTTTACAAGAGAGAATGAGCGTAAATTTGTCGATACGTATTTTCCTTCTTGCCCTAATATATCTATAGATTATGGAATTTTGGAAAAATCGGATAATGTATATGTGTTGACTGGTAATTTTGGATGGAGTGATTTGGGGAATTGGAATACATTTTATGAAGTTTCCCCTAAAGATAAAGAACAGAATGTCGTGATTAATTCAAGGGCTTTGTTATATAACTGTCATAATAATATAGTGATGCTTCCTGCCAATAAGTTGGTTGTGATGAAGGATTTGGATGATTATCTGGTTGCGGAAGAGGACAATGTATTGGTCATTTGCAAGAAAGAAGATGCGACAGGGATTCGTCAATTTGTAAATGATGTACAAGTGAAATTGGGTGAGGATTATTTGTAATGAACGGACTGATTTTAATGATACTTCTTAATATTTATGAAAGGAGCTGATCCGGTGACGAATCAGCCCCTTTCATATTTGTCAGGATTTAATATGATTGGAGAATAGAAGTTTATTGTTGGTTGTCTGTTTCCCAGACTTTATTTATTGATTCTGCAATGGTTGTGAACTCCATATTGCTGAGTTTTAGTTTGGGATTAGAAAAAAGCATATCCGATTCGTTATTTATAGGAATAAGATGGATATGCGCATGGGGCACTTCTAAGCCAATAACGGCTTCACCTACTTTTTTGCAAGGAAAAACTTTTTCGATGGCTCGTGCTACGGATTTGGCAAATACATGGATCTCAGCTAGTTCCATGTCATCCAAATCAAAGAGATAGTCTACTTCCCGTTTGGGAATAACTAATGTGTGACCCTTGACAAGGGGGTTAATGTCCAAAAAAGCATAGAATTTATCGTTTTCTGCTACTTTATAACTGGGTATTTCTCCAGCCACGATCTTACTGAAAATGGTTGCCATAATATTTAGATTTTGTCCATTTCAAAGCAAAAGAGTCAGTTGATAGCCAACAGGCTAACTTCTGACTCTTTTGTTTTAAAATGAAATGTTAATGATTTCCAAACTGATTTTTCCTTGTGGAATGGTTATTTCTGCAATATCTCCGACTTTCTTTCCAAGTAGACCTTGAGCAATAGGAGTGTTTACTGAAATCTTTCCTTCTTTTAGGTTGGCCTCGCTTTCCGATACGATCGTATAGGCCATCTTCATACCGTTTTTTACATTTCTCAGTTCTACTTTGGTTAAAATCTGTACTGTATCGGTACTTAATTTAGATATGTCGATAATCTTTGCATCACTGATTACAGCTTTCAACTGATTTATTTTCATTTCAAGCATTCCCTGAGCCTCTTTTGCAGCATCATATTCTGCATTCTCAGATAAGTCTCCTTTATCACGAGCTTCTGCAATAGCTGCCGAAATTTTCGGGCGTTGCACTGTTTCCAATTCTCTTAACTCTGCTACAAGTTTCTTGTAGCCTTCTTCTGACATGTAAGCCATACTTTTTCCTCCTTTTTTATTCAACCTATAGGTTTCTATATAACAAAAAGAATTCCGACATTAGATTGTTGATGCCGGAACCCTTCGATTAGTTCACTTTTGCAAAGATAGCAGTTTATTTGTTATGTGTCAATTTTTAAACTATGCTATGTAACATATAATAAGGGTTACAACAGTTTTTTAATCTCTTCTTCGAGGTTTTTTACTGTTTCGCCGCGTACCTTTAATTCATTATCCTTGTTGATTAGGAAAAATGCAGGCAAATTAGTAACGTTGTAAATGCTCAAATAGTTCGAATAAATGCCATTGATGTCCCGTACGCATATCCAGGGAAGATTGTCGGCTGACGTTTTCCAGAAATGCTCATTGGCATCTAAAGATATTTGATAAATTTCGAAACCCTTTTTGGAATACTTGTCATATAGATCGCGAAGCGCCAGATTGCGTGAAGGTGATACGGCATTCTGGTATACGGTGAAATCAAGCATGACTACTTTTCCTTTCAAATCAGTTAGCCGATGCACATTTCCTTTTATGTCTTTCAATTCAATATCAATAATATTAGCCTCTTTTATTTTATCTTCAGGAATTTCCAAAACTTTTTGTTGGGGAGCCCGAGTATTTCTCATGCCTTTCATCACGATGTTGTAGATGTTTTTAGTCCGAACAGCATGTGGATAGTTGTTGTTGAGACTGGTGGCTACGGCCGCAAAGCATTTGATATCTTCTTTGCTGTTTAGCGGGTCGAATATGAGGAAATTTCCTAATTTCTGGAAAAGGGCAAAATAGGCCGAAGCTTTGGTAGGATCTTTAAAAATATAGTTCAGTTTGATGTCTTGCTTGTAACGGTTGACCATATTAAACAAACTATCTTGCACGATATTTGGTGCTAAATTCGCAGCATTCTTAAAGAGAATATCTACTTTTTTCTGTAATTCTATTTGCTTTAAAGAAAGCTCTTTTATCTTAAGTGATTCCTCCGATCCTTCCACCGTATAATGAATAGGCATGTCTGCTAAAGGGGCGTTGATGGAAATGGTCTCTGTCGAATCTATGGAAAAATTAATGATTTGGTCTTCAACGCGTAATCGATAATATTCGGGAGATTCAGGTTGTTTGTGGGTGAACTTATACGAGCCGGATGAACCGAGTTCGGTTGAATCAAGTTTTTCTATTCCGTCAATACCTGATGCTTCGAAATAGAGCATTTTACCTTTTGATTCGGAAATATTTCCTTTGACAGTAAAATGTGGTTCGTTGTTGCAGGCACTAAAGCCGATAAATAAGCAGCTTATTGCACAGATTGAAATTTTTTTCATAGTGTTATACGTTCATTATAGTTGGCAAAGTTAGTGTATGACAGGCGGAACGCCAAATTTATTCAAGTATTTCCGACTGTTTGTCCAAACTTGACGAAGCAAATATACTGCTTTACAAGATTTAATGAGACTCAAATGGAGATTATTTTATAAAAAACATAAATATTGGAAAGATTTCATCCTATTTCCCTCTCGTTATTACATTATTATGTATCTTTGCCCGAATTTTAGGAGATTTATAGATTAAAAAATTTTTTATGATTAACCCAATTGTTAAGACTATCGAGCTTGGTGACGGAAGAGTAATCACCCTCGAGACGGGAAAGTTGGCAAAACAGGCTGACGGCGCAGTAATGTTGCGCATGGGAAATACGATGTTGTTAGCTACTGTTTGTGCCGCCAAGGATGCAGTTCCCGGTACAGATTTTATGCCTCTTCAGGTAGAGTATAAAGAAAAATATTCAGCGTTCGGTCGTTTTCCCGGTGGCTTCACCAAAAGAGAAGGTAAGGCCTCTGATTATGAAATTCTCACTTGTCGTTTAGTAGACCGTGCCTTACGTCCTTTATTCCCTGATAACTATCACGCAGAAGTTTATGTCAATATAATCCTTTTTTCTGCAGATGGCGTGGATATGCCTGATGCATTGGCCGGTTTGGCCGCTTCGGCAGCTTTGGCAGTTTCGGATGTTCCTTTTGGAGGGCCGATTTCCGAGGTACGTGTAGCCCGCGTTGATGGCGAATTTGTTATCAATCCTACTTTCCAGCAGTTGGAGAGCGCAGATATGGATATCATGGTTGCAGCCACTTATGAGAATATCATGATGGTGGAAGGTGAGATGAATGAAGTGTCGGAAAACGATTTGTTGGAAGCTATGAAAGTTGCTCACGAAGCGATTAAAGTACATTGCAAGGCGCAGATGGAATTGATGGAGGAAGTGGGCAAAACGGTGAAGCGTGAATATTGCCATGAGGAGAATGATGAAGAACTTCGTAAAGCTGTACGGGAAGCTTGTTATGATAAGGCTTATGCCATTGCTGTCAGTGGAAATCGCAACAAGCATGAACGCGAAGAGGCTTTTGCCGCCATTTGTGAGGAGTTCAAGGCTCAGTTTACGGATGAAGAGTTGGAGGAAAAAGCTCCTATGATTGACCGTTATTACCATGATGTGGAGAAAGAAGCGATGCGCCGTAGTATTTTGGATGAAGGCAAGCGTCTGGATGGACGTAGAACGGATGAAATTCGTCCTATCTGGTGTGAAGTAGGTCCGTTGCCCGGTCCTCATGGTTCTGCTATCTTTACGCGTGGAGAAACTCAGTCGTTGAGTACTGTAACTTTGGGAACCAAATTGGACGAAAAGATTGTGGACGATGTACTGGATCAGCATAAAGAACGCTTCTTGCTGCATTATAACTTTCCTCCATTCTCTACCGGTGAAGCGAAAGCGCAACGTGGCGTAGGACGTCGTGAAATCGGTCACGGTCATTTGGCTTGGCGTGCGTTGAAAGGTATGATTCCGGCAGACTATCCGTATTGTATACGGGTGGTTTCTGACATTCTTGAATCAAACGGGTCATCTTCCATGGCTACCGTGTGTGCCGGGACATTGGCCTTGATGGATGCAGGTGTGAAGATAAAGAAGCCGGTATCCGGTATCGCTATGGGACTGATTAAGAATCCGGGCGAAGACAAGTATGCCGTATTGTCTGATATCTTGGGTGATGAAGATCATTTGGGAGACATGGATTTTAAGGTGACGGGAACCAAAGACGGTATTACAGCTACACAGATGGATATCAAGTGTGATGGCTTGAGCTATGAAATCTTGGAGAAGGCTTTGTTGCAGGCTAAGCAAGGACGTGAATATATCTTAGGTAAAATCACGGAATGTATTGCTGAGCCTCGTGAAGACTTGAAACCTCACGCTCCCCGTATTGAAACATTGGTTATCCCGAAAGAATTCATCGGTGCTGTGATAGGCCCGGGCGGAAAGATTATTCAGGGAATGCAAGAGGAAACCGGTGCTGTAATCTCTATTGAGGAAATTGATGGAGTAGGGCGTATAGAAGTGGCCGGGACAAACAAAGAGTGCATAGATAAGGCTATGGCCATGATTAAGGGTATTGTGGCTATTCCGGAAGTCGGTGAAGTCTATACGGGTAAAATTCGCTCTATCATGCCTTATGGCGCATTTGTTGAATTCTTGCCCGGCAAGGATGGTTTGCTTCATATTTCTGAAATAGATTGGAAACGTCTTGAAACAGTAGAGGAAACCGGCTTGAAAGAAGGAGATGAAATTCAGGTGAAGCTGATGGAGATTGATCCGAAAACAGGTAAATTCAAATTGTCTCATAAAGTGCTTCTTCCCAAACCAGAAGGTTATGTAGAACGTCCGGAACGCCCTGCTCGTCAAGAGCGTGGCGAACGGACCGACAGAGGTGAACGTAAGCCACGTTTCGAACGTCATGAGAAATAAAATTTTCTGATGTTTTTATATTTGAAAAGAGGAACTTCCAGTTGTGAGGCTCCTCTTTTCTTTTTTCACTTTCTTGCGTCGGAATTTCAAAAAAGAATGGAAATAGACAAATGCAGCGGGTTCCTATACAGGAGGAACAGGACGTGGCAAGGAAAGTAATGATTTAGGGGAAATCAAAAAGGTTCGCAAAAGCGAACCTTTCGCGCTTCAAGATGGGCTTGAACCAACGACCCCCTGATTAACAGTCAGGTGCTCTAACCAACTGAGCTATTGAAGCATGCAATTCTTTTATTTCATAGGGCGCTTCAAGATGGGCTTGAACCAACGACCCCCTGATTAACAGTCAGGTGCTCTAACCAACTGAGCTATTGAAGCATGTTCTTTATCGAATTGCGCTGCAAAATTAATAGGAAATATTGAAATATGCAATATCTTTGTAGAAAATTTGTAAGAAATGGATAAAATAATTGGTATGGGCAATGCCCTTGTCGATGTGTTAGCCATATTGGATAATGACATGACGCTACAGGAAATGCAACTTCCGAAGGGGAGTATGCAATTGATTGATGAACAAAAACTGGCTCAGATAAATCGTAAGTTTGCAACCATGAAGACGTATCGGGCTACAGGAGGCTCGGCCGGAAATACGATTCTCGCTTTGGCTAATTTGGGGATGGCGCCAGGCTTTTTAGGTAAGGTCGGTCGGGATGAAGTGGCTGATTTTTTTCGGAACGACTTTATGGAACATGGTATAGAGGCTCGGTTGTTGGAGTGTAATTTACCATCGGGCATAGCTTCCACTTTTATTTCTCCGGATGGCGAGCGTACATTCGGAACGTATTTGGGAGCTGCGTCTACGCTGAAAGCTGAGGATTTGTCGTTAAGTATATTTGCCGATTATTCTTATTTTTATATAGAAGGGTATCTGGTACAAGATCATGAGATGATTCTTCGTGCTATGGAATTGGGAAAGCAAGCCGGTTTACAGATATGCCTGGATATGGCCAGTTACAATATAGTGGCTGGGGACTTGGATTTTATCACTCACCTGATAGAAAAGTATGTGGATATTGTATTCTCTAATGAAGAAGAGGCGCGCGCTTTTACCGGGAAAGACCCCGAGGCGGCCGTGGAGATGATTGCCCGGAAATGTAGTATTGCTGTGGTGAAAATGGGTGCAAGAGGAGCTTTGGTAAAGAAAGGAAGCAAGGCGTTCCATATTGATGCGGTAAAGGCGGATAGAGTCATTGACACGACCGGAGCCGGTGATTATTTTTCTGCAGGTTTTTTGTATGGGTTAACTATCGGTACTTCTTTGGAGAAATGCGGAATGATAGGAGCTTTGTTGGCGGCTTATGTTATTCAAGTTGTTGGTACTACTTTGTCAAACGAAAAGTGGAACGAAATAAAGTTAAATATTGACATGATTTTGTCGGAATAGGCTGTTTGTATTTTACTTTTGTAGGAAATAGGATGAACAATTATCACTTTGCCTGTTGCCAAAATAAAAAGAAAGGGACAGATGCAGTGTAAGGAGTAATAAATTATGAAGAAATTTGTGGATAAAAAACAATTCATTGTATGGGGTGTTGTATTGGTGGCTTGCGGACTATTTAGCTTTAAAGGAGATAATCGTAATTTTCAAATATCTAAAAACCTAGATATTTTCAATTCTATATTTAAAGAATTAGATTTATTCTATGTGGATACTATTGATCCGGAGAAGGTGATTGGCGTAGGGATCAAAGCGATGCTGGAACAGTTGGATCCTTACACGGTCTATTACCCGGAAGAACAGTCGGAGGATTTGAAAATGATGACTACCGGTAAATATGCGGGTATAGGTTCGGTAATCCGTTTTCACAAGAAAAAAAATCATGTCGTGATAGCGGAGCCGTATGAGAACATGCCTGCTGCGGATGCAGGTCTGAAAGCTGGAGACGTGTTGCTTGAAATTGATGGAAAGGATTTGACCGGGAAAACAACGGCAGAAGTCAGTGATATGTTGAGAGGGGAGGCCGGAACCAGTTTTATGATGAAGGTTGAACGCCCGGGAACTCCGCAACCATTAGATGTCAAGATTACTCGTAAGAGTATTCAGACACCTGCTGTTCCGTATTATGGTATGGTAGGTAAAGGGGTGGGATATATATTATTGAGTGGATTTACAGAAAACTGTTCTCGTGATGTCCGACGGGCTTTGATTGATTTAAAACAGCAGGGTGCAACCTCGTTGGTTTTGGATTTGAGAGGGAATCATGGAGGTTTGATGGGTGAGGCTGTTGAAATTTTGAATCTTTTCCTTCCGAAAGGAGTGGAAGTGCTTTCTACGAAAGGAAAACTAAAGCAGGCTTCGTCTGTAAGTAAAACATCCAAAGAGCCTTTGGATGTGAATATGCCGTTGGCTGTTTTGGTAGATGATGAATCGGCTTCGGCTTCGGAGATTGTGGCAGGAGCTTTGCAGGATTTGGACCGTGCTGTGATTATAGGAACTCGTACCTATGGTAAAGGGCTGGTGCAGATTATTCGTGATTTGCCGTATAGCGGAAACTTGAAAGTGACTACTTCCAAGTATTATATACCGAGTGGACGTTGTGTTCAAGCCATCAATTATCAGAACCGGGATGCGGTAGGTCGTCCTGAGCGGATTCCCGATAGTCTAACTCATGTGTTTCATACTGCAGGTGGGCGGGAAGTCCGTGATGGGGGTGGCGTGACACCGGATATCAAAGTAAAGGATGAGAAATTGCCTACCATGTTGTTCTATCTGGTGAATGATGATGTGTTGTTTGATTATGCGACAGATTATTGTCTAAAATATCCTGAAATTGCTTCTCCTGAGATTTTTGCCTTGTCGGATGCGGATTATGCTGAATTCAAGGAACGTGTGAAAAAGTCGGATTTTACTTATGATAAGGAGAGTGAGAAAGCATTGGAGGCTCTTAAAGAAATTGCCGGAATCGAGGGATATATGGAGGATGCCAAACCGGAGTTTGAAACGCTTGAAAAGAAATTGACTCATAACTTGGAACGTGATTTAGATCATTTTTCCAAGGATATCAAGCGCCTGATTGAAGATGAGATTGTAAAGCGTTATTATTTTCAGAAAGGAGCTATCCTTCAGCAATTGAAAGACGATAACGATTTGAAAGAAGCTTTGAAGATTCTTGCGGACCAGATTGCATATAAAAAAATGTTGGCGCCTGTCACTCCCAATCAACTGACGTCATCGAAATAATTCCTTCTTTTTTTCTAAGAATAATGCGACCACCTTTTTCCTCCAAGTTAAAGGTGGTTACTTTATCTGTCAGGTTATCTACTACTAGTAAGGCATTGGATTCACTGAAGCGCTTTATTTGAAGCCGGATGGTATCCATGGCAATTTTTTTGTTCAACAGTAAGCTGTCGTTTAAATATATGGAAACCGAATCTCCGGAAAATCCTTTTTCCAGTTCTATTTGGTAAATATCCGTATAATGAACCATTTGTTCGGATTTGTGACTCATTCTCAGGCTTAGTAGGGTGAAAAGTACTACGGTGCAAATAACGGCGAAAGCCAAGACACCTGTACCTATCAGGAATTGTTTATTGGGATTATGAGGCTTTTTATGCATGGTTATTGTGGATGCTTGGTTAATTAATCCTTGCAAAAATAATATTTTTCTTTAAATCTTTGTGGTTGATGTGATTATTTGTATATTTGCAATCGAAATGGATGAAAAATGTGAAGGGGCTTTCTAAAGCCCTTTTTTTATTCTTAATAGTGAATTGAATGATAGATAAAAATCTTGTAAAGAGTCTTGTAGAAGAGTGGCTTCAGGGAAAGGAATATTTTTTAGTGGATATTACTGTAAGCCCGGATGATAAGATTGTGGTGGAAATAGATCATGCCGAAGGAGTGTGGATTGAGGATTGTGTGGAATTAAGTCGGTTTATCGAATCGAAATTGAACCGGGAAGAAGAGGATTTTGAATTGGAAGTCGGGTCGGCTGGGATAGGACAGCCCTTTAAAGTGCTTCAGCAATATATAAATCATGTAGGAAAAGAGGTGGAAACGTTGATGAGCGACGGACGTAAAATAACCGGTGTTCTGAAGTTGGCTGATGAAAATCATTTTGTAGTTATCGTCACGAAAAAAGTAAAATTGGAAGGAGCAAAGCGTCCGCAATTTGTAGAAGAGGATGTCGACTTGAATTATGATGAAATAAAATATACTAAATATCTAATTAGTTTTAAATAGAGGTTATGGCTAAGAAAGAGGAAACAATCAGTCTGATTGATACATTTTCAGAATTTAAGGAATTAAAAAACATCGACAGAACAACAATGGTGAGCGTGCTCGAAGAGAGCTTTCGCAGTGTGATAGCAAAGATGTTCGGAACAGATGAAAATTATGATGTAATCGTGAATCCCGACAAAGGTGATTTAGAGATATGGAGAAACCGTGAGGTGGTAGAGGACGAGAATCTGACCAATCCGAATATGCAGGTTTCTTTATCGGAGGCACAGAAAATTGATGCTTCGTATGAAGTGGGAGAAGAAGTAACGGATGAGGTGAATTTTGCGAACTTTGGACGTCGTGCCATTCTGAATTTACGCCAGACATTAGCTTCTAAAATATTAGAATTGGAAAAGGACAGCCTGTATAACAAGTACATTGATAAAGTTGGTGAAGTAGTCAGTGCGGAGGTTTATCAGATTTGGAAAAAGGAGATGTTATTGTTGGATGATGAGGGCAACGAACTGCTTCTTCCGAAGACGGAGCAGATTCCGAGCGATTTCTATCGTAAGGGAGAAACCGTAAGAGCGGTGGTAGCTCGTGTGGATAACACGAATAATAACCCTAAAATCATTCTTAGCCGTACGTCTCCCGTCTTTTTGCAACGTTTATTTGAAATGGAAGTTCCTGAGATTAATGATGGATTGATTACCATTAAGAAAATAGCCCGTATACCTGGTGAACGTGCTAAAATTGCGGTGGAATCGTATGATGACCGCATTGACCCGGTCGGAGCCTGTGTAGGCGTAAAGGGTTCCCGTATTCACGGGATTGTCCGGGAGCTTCGCAATGAAAACATTGATGTGATAAATTATACATCTAATGTTTCTTTGTTTATACAACGCGCATTGAACCCGGCAAAGATATCTTCTATCCGTTTGGATGAGGAGAACCGTAAAGCGGAAGTTTATCTGAAGCCGGAGGAAGTCTCTTTGGCAATCGGTAAGGGTGGTTTGAATATCAAATTGGCCAGTATGCTTACCGAATATACGATAGATGTGTTCCGTGAATTGGATGAGACAACAGATGAAGAGGATATCTATTTGGACGAATTCAAGGATGAAATAGACGAATGGGTAATAAATGCCATCAAAGGCATTGGCATTGATACGGCAAAAGGTGTATTGAATGCTCCTCGCGAAATGCTCATCGAAAAAGCGGATCTTGAAGAAGATACGGTAGATGATGTATTGAGAATTTTAAAGGCAGAATTTGAGGAGTAAAGTATGACGATTAGATTAAACAAAGTAACAAGAGATTTAAATGTAGGAATAACGACGGTAGTCGAGTTTTTGCAGAAGAAAGGATTTGCCGATGTGGAAGCGAATCCTAATACAAAAATTACGGAAGAACAATATGCTTTGCTCGTGAAAGAGTTTAGTAAAGATAAAAATCTGCGGCTCGAATCTGAAAAGTTTATTCAGGAACGTCAAAATAAAGATCGCAATAAGGCTTCGATATCGATTGACGGCTTTGAAGAATCATCAGCAGAAACTGAAAAAAAATCAAAAGAAGAGGTCGTAAAAACAGTGGTACCTGAAAGTGTGCGTCCTAAGTTTAAACCGGTAGGGAAGATTGATTTGGAAAGCTTGAACAAAAGAAAGCCTTCTGTTAAAAAAGAAGTGGAAGAACCGGTTGAAGAACCCATAAAGGAAGAGATGGTGAAAGAGGAGCCGGTGATAGTAGAAATGGAAAAAACGGAATCTCCTATAGTTGACGTGGGACAGCCGAAAGAAGAAGCGAACGTACCTCAAGAAGAGATTAAAACGATGGAGGTAAAAACGGAAAATCCTGTAGAGGTTGTGCAGCAACCTGTTGAAAAAGCTCCGCTTTCTGAACAGGAAGAGGTAAAAGATGAAGTGATTTCAAATGAAGTAGAAAAAGAAGAGATTATGCCGGAGGATGACACTGTGTTTAAGATTCGTCAGCCGGAGTTTGTTTCCAAGATAAATGTCGTGGGACAGATTGACTTAGCGGCATTGAATCAGTCTACCCGACCTAAGAAGAAAACGAAAGAAGAAAAACGGAAAGAACGGGAAGAAAAGGAAAAACTTCGTCAGGAACAGAAAAAACAGATAAAGGATGCTATTATCAAAGAAATAAGAAAAGCGGATGATAAGACATTGAGATCTGTCAATACGGACGAAGAAAATAAGAAAAAGAAGAAGCGCAGCCGCATCAATAAAGAGAGGGTTGACATTAATTCTATAGGTACGAACAGTCGTCCTGCCAGTGCTGAAAAGGGTAATAATAAGACTTCCTCACAAGGAGGAGGCAATATCAATAAGCATAATGGTAAGGACCGTTTCAAGAAAACTTTCACAAAAGTGGAAGTAAGCGATGAAGATGTCGCTAAACAAGTAAAGGAAACTTTAGCACGTCTAACAAGTAAAGGTAAGACTAAAGCTTCGAAATATCGTAAAGAAAAAAGGGAGTCGGTGATGAACCGTCAGCAAGAATTGGAAAATCTGGAAATGGCGGAAAGCAAAATCTTGAAACTGACGGAGTTTGTAACGGCCAACGAATTAGCCAGCATGATGGATGTGCCGGTGACGAAAGTAATAGGTACATGTATGAGCATTGGCATTATGGTATCCATAAACCAGCGTTTGGATGCGGAAACGATTAATCTGGTAGCTGAAGAGTTCGGATTTAAAACTGAATATGTCAGTGCGGAAGTTGCCGAAGCCATTATGGAAGAAGAGGATAGAGAGGAAGATTTGCAGTCGCGCGTTCCTATTGTAACAGTGATGGGGCATGTCGATCATGGAAAAACATCTTTGCTCGACTATATCCGTAAGGCCAATGTGATTGCTGGTGAGGCTGGGGGTATCACGCAACATATCGGGGCATACAATGTGAAACTGGAAGATGGGCGTCACATAACTTTCCTGGATACTCCCGGACACGAGGCTTTTACAGCCATGCGTGCACGCGGTGCGAAAGTGACGGATATCGCCATCATTATAGTGGCAGCTGACGACAATGTCATGCCTCAAACAAAGGAGGCTATTAACCATGCTACGGCTGCCGGTGTTCCCATTGTTTTTGCTATTAATAAGATTGATAAACCAACAGCTAATCCTGATAAAATCAAAGAGGAACTGGCTGCCATGAATTTCTTGGTAGAAGAATGGGGAGGAAAGTATCAGTCACAGGATATTTCGGCTAAGAAAGGACTCGGTGTCCCGGAACTGATGGAAAAGGTCTTATTGGAAGCTGAAATGTTGGATCTGAAAGCAAATCCGAACCGCCGTGCAACAGGTTCCATTATTGAATCCACTCTGGATAAAGGACGCGGATATATTGCCACGGTGTTGGTTGCTAATGGAACTCTGAAAATGGGAGATATCGTATTGGCAGGAACCAATTATGGTAAAGTCAAGGCCATGTTTAACGAACGTAACCAGCGCATTAAGCAAGCTGGCCCATCTGAACCGGCGTTGATATTAGGACTGAATGGAGCTCCTCAGGCTGGTGACACTTTCCATGTAATTGAAACAGAACAAGAGGCCCGTGAAATAGCGAACAAGCGTGAGCAGTTGCAGCGTGAACAAGGTTTGCGTACTCAGCGTTTGCTTACATTGGATGAAGTAGGACGTCGATTGGCTTTGGGTGATTTCCATGAGCTGAATATAATTGTGAAAGGTGATGTGGATGGTTCTATCGAAGCACTGGGCGATTCATTGATTAAACTTTCCACAGAAAATATTCAGGTAAATGTGATTCACAAGGCTGTAGGACAGATTTCTGAATCGGATGTCAGTTTGGCCGCTGCTTCAGATGCCATTATCATTGGCTTCCAGGTTCGTCCGTCCATGTCGGCTCGTAAAGTCGCGGAACAGGAGGGAGTGGATATCCGTCTTTATTCCATCATTTATGACGCTATTGAGGATGTGAAAGCCGCTATGGAAGGTATGCTTGCGCCGGAAGTAAAAGAAGAAGTTACGGCTACAATAGAAGTTCGTGAAGTCTTCCATATTACAAAGGTAGGAACTGTGGCAGGAGCTATAGTGAAGGAAGGTAAGGTAAAACGTTCCGATAAAGCTCGTCTGGTTCGTGATGGCATCGTAATCTTTACAGGTGAAATCAATGCATTGAAACGCTTCAAGGATGATGTGAAAGAGGTAGCTGTAAACTTTGAGTGTGGCATTAGTTTGCAGAACTACAATGATATCAAAGTAGGCGATATTATTGAGACATTCCAGGAAGTGGAAATAAAAGCGACGTTATAAGAATAAACTATGCCGGTAAGGCATTTTAAGGCGTCTGTGTGCCAATTGCCGAATTTTGAGATTTGCGTAATTGGCACATTGATGTATAGGGGGGTAAGAAAATGACAACAATCGATATCATCATTCTTGTATTGCTTGGCATAGGAATGGTTGTAGGTTTTATGAAGGGTTTTCTCAAACAATTGGCTTCAGTGGTGGGGCTCATTGCCGGGCTTTTGGTCGCGAGAGCTTTATTTGTGATGGTAGGTGAGAAACTGGCTCCGCAAATAGGCGCTTCGGTGACGGTGGCACAAATCATTTCGTTTGTGGCTATTTGGGTTGCCATTCCTCTGATTTTGCACATTGTGGCTTCTATGCTGACCAAGGCGTTGGAAGTGGTGTATTTAGGAGGGATAAACCGTTTCTTCGGCGCTTTGTTTGGCCTGCTGGTTAGTCTGTTGTGGATAGGGCTGTTTATCCATGTGTTACAATATATTGATTCTGAGAATATGTTAATCAGCCAAACTAAAAAAGAAGCATCTTTGTTATATTATCCGGCGGAAAGAGTGACGGGACTTTTCTTTCCTGCCATCAAACAAGTTACAGAACAAATAATAAAGTAAACTATGCGAAATAATAATAAATCCGGTATGTCCGCTGAGGCCCGTGAAATGGACGGAAGACAGACCGCCAAGAGAAAGATGGAGGAAGAACCGAACCGGCTCATCAAACAAATAGCACAGGAAAAGTATAAGTACGGATTTACGACAGATGTTCATACAGAAGTCATAGAACGTGGACTGAATGAAGAGGTTGTGCGCCTGATTTCTGCTAAGAAAAGGGAACCGGAATGGTTGCTTGAGTTTCGTTTGAAGGCTTTTCGTCATTGGCAGACGATGGAAATGCCTGCTTGGGCCCATTTGACCATTCCTGAGATAGATTATCAAGCTATTTCCTATTATGCAGACCCTACGGCAAAGAAAAAAGGGCCGAAAAGTATGGACGAAGTGGATCCGGAACTGATAAAGACGTTCGATAAGCTGGGTATTCCTTTGGAAGAACGGATGGCTTTAAGTGGTGTGGCTGTAGATGCTGTCATGGATTCCATTTCCGTTAAAACCACTTTTAAAGAGACGTTGATGGAAAAAGGAATTATTTTTTGTTCCATCAGTGAGGCTGTACGGGAACATCCTGATTTGGTGAAAACGTATTTAGGTTCGGTCGTTCCTTTTTGCGATAACTTTTTTGCCGCTCTCAATTCAGCTGTTTTTAGCGATGGTTCTTTTGTTTATATACCCAAGGGAGTCCGTTGTCCGATGGAACTCTCTACTTATTTCCGTATTAATGCGGCTAATACAGGACAGTTCGAAAGAACGCTGATTGTGGCTGACGATGATAGTTATGTATCTTATCTGGAAGGTTGTACCGCTCCGATGCGTGATGAAAACCAACTGCATGCCGCTATTGTGGAAATCGTGGTGCATGACAGGGCCGAGGTGAAGTATAGTACGGTACAGAATTGGTATCCGGGTGATGTGGAAGGCAAGGGCGGTGTTTACAATTTTGTGACGAAACGAGGCCATTGCCGGGGTGTAGACAGCAAACTTTCCTGGACACAGGTAGAAACCGGCTCAGCCATTACCTGGAAGTATCCGAGCTGCATCCTGGGAGGTGATAATTCGCAGGCGGAGTTCTATTCGGTAGCTGTGACGAATAATTATCAACAGGCGGATACCGGAACCAAAATGATTCACATCGGGAAGAATACACGCAGTACCATTATCAGTAAAGGTATTTCGGCAGGAAAAAGCCAGAATTCTTATCGGGGACTGGTCCGGGTGGCGGAAAAGGCAGATAATGCACGCAACTATAGTCAATGTGATTCTCTTTTATTAGGAAGCCATTGCGGGGCGCATACTTTTCCTTATATGGATGTCCGGAACGAAACGGCTATCGTGGAACATGAGGCAACGACTTCCAAAATATCAGAAGATCAACTGTTTTATTGCAATCAGCGGGGGATTCCTACTGAAGATGCCATTGGCTTGATTGTGAATGGGTATGCAAAGGAAGTCTTAAATAAATTACCGATGGAATTTGCGGTAGAAGCACAAAAACTTCTCACTGTATCGCTGGAAGGAAGTGTGGGGTAAAAAGAGAAAACAATCATTGGAGATAAAAATATAGGGAAGATGGAACTTGGAAGAAAAAGAAAGGTTTGTTTGAGGTTCAATGCTTCGTTTTAAATGAATAAAAGGCTATGTTAGAGATAAAAGATTTACATGCCAGCATTAATGGCAAAGAAATATTGAAAGGAATTAACCTGAGTGTGAAAACGGGTGAAGTGCATGCGATTATGGGGCCTAACGGTTCCGGGAAAAGTACATTGAGTAATGTGTTGGTGGGCCATCCGGCTTATGAAGTGACGAAAGGAACGGTTACATTCGACGGGAAAGATTTGCTGACATTGAGTCCGGAGGACCGAAGCCATGAAGGCTTGTTTCTTTCATTTCAATATCCGGTGGAAATTCCGGGAGTCAGCATGGTCAATTTCATGCGTACGGCGGTGAACGAGCAACGCAAATATAAAGGACTTCCGGCTTTAAGTGCCAGTGAATTCCTAAAGCTGATGCGTGAGAAACGTGCCGTGGTGGAATTGGATAATAAATTGGCAAATCGTTCGGTGAATGAGGGTTTCAGTGGAGGTGAAAAGAAACGGAATGAGATTTTCCAGATGGCTATGCTGGAACCCAAGCTGAGCATTCTGGATGAAACGGATTCAGGCTTGGATATTGATGCGCTTCGTATCGTAGCTGAAGGGGTGAACAGGTTGAAGACTCCGGAGACCAGTGTACTGGTGATTACCCATTATCAGCGTTTGTTGGATTATATCAAACCGGACGTGGTGCATGTGCTTTATAAAGGCCGTATAGTCAAGACTGCCGGTCCGGAGTTAGCTCTTGAATTGGAAGAAAAGGGGTACGATTGGATAAAGAAGGAACTGGGAGAATAGAGATTTTCTTTTTTCAGTATCCGAAATGAAAGAATAATAAAGAGAAAAAAGAATGAAAGCAGAGCAACAATATATAGACCTGTTTACGCAATATGAAGGAATGATTAACCAACACAGTGCGGAGGTAATGAATCACTTTCGCCGGCAGGCTTTCGAAGATTTTTGCCGGTTAGGCTTTCCTACCCGCAAACAGGAACGATATAAATACACAGACATGGCGAAGCTGTTTCTTCCGGATTATGGCTTGAACTTGAATCGGTTGGATATTCCGGTGAATCCCTATGAAGTATTTAAGTGTGATGTGCCGAATATGAGCACGGCGCTTTATTTCGTGGTGAATGATGCGTTTTACAGTAAAGCGCTTCCAACGGGGCATTTGCCTGAAGGGGTTCTGTTGGGTAGTTTACGCGAAATGGCCGAACAGCGTCCTGAACTGGTAGCGCGCTATTATGGAAAGTTAGCCGGCACATCAAAAGACGCGATTGTCGCTTTGAATACCATGTTGGCTCAGGATGGTTTGTTGTTGTATGTGCCGAAAGGAGTCGTGTTGGAAAAGCCCATCCAGTTGGTAAACATATTGCGTGCGGATGTTGACTTTATGGCTAATCGCCGTGTCCTGATTGTTTTGGAAGAAAAGGCGCAAGCCAAATTATTGGTGTGTGATCATGCCATGGATAGAGTGAACTTTCTGACTACCCAGGTTGTGGAAGTTTTTGCGGGTGCCGGTAGTACATTTGATTGGTATGAGTTGGAGGAAACCCACAATGCGACAGTGCGTTGTAGTAATCTGTTTGTAAGACAAGAGTCGGACAGCAATGTGTTGTTGAACGGCATGACCTTGCACAATGGCATCACCCGGAATACGACGGAAGTGATATTGACGGGACGGGGAGCAGAGGTAAACCTTTTAGGAATGGCTATTGAAGATAAGCAGCAACGGGTAGATAATCACACGTTTATCGATCATGCTGTACCCGATTGTACCAGTAACGAGCTGTTCAAATATGTGTTGGATGATAGTGCTGTAGGGGCATTTGCAGGAAAGGTGTTGGTTCGTGAAGGGGCTCAGCATACGTCTTCCCGGCAAACCAACCGGAATTTGTGTGCGACACGCGAAGCGCGTATGTACACCCAGCCTCAACTGGAGATTTATGCCGATGATGTGAAATGCAGTCATGGAGCTACTGTCGGACAGCTAAACGAAGACGCGCTTTTCTATATGCGGCAGCGTGGTATTCCTCAGAAAGAGGCGCGTTTGTTGCTGATGTTTGCCTTTGTCAACGAGGTCATTGATGAGATTCGCCTGGAGGCCTTGAAAAACCGTCTTCATCATCTGGTGGAGAAACGGTTTCGGGGTGAATTGAATAAATGCCAGGGTTGTGCGATGTGTAAATAATGTGAAACTGAATCGTTTTGGTAGGAGATGTCCTGTAAATGAGCATAGAATGAACGAAATGTATGATGTGAGCAAAATAAGAGAAGATTTTCCTATTCTTCAGCGGGAAGTATACGGTAAGCCGTTGATTTATCTTGATAACGGCGCTACGACACAGAAGCCCCGTCAGGTGGTGGAAGCCATTACGGATGAGTACTACTCAGTCAATGCCAACGTGCATCGAGGCGTACATTTCCTTTCGCAGCAGGCAACGGAATTGCACGAGGCTTCCCGTGAGACGGTGCGTCGGTTTTTGAATGCGCGCAGTGCGAATGAAATTGTTTTTACCCGTGGAACAACGGAGAGCGTTAATCTGTTTGTTTCCTCTTTCGGTGAGGAGTTCATGCAAGAAGGGGATGAAGTAATCCTTTCTGTCATGGAGCATCATAGCAACATTGTTCCTTGGCAGTTGCTGGCTGCCCGGAAAGGCATTGCGCTGAAGGTGATTCCGATGAATGAGAGAGGGGAGTTGCTGTTTGATGAATATGAAAAACTATTTTCCGATCGGACGAAGGTTGTGAGTGTTACGCATGTGTCGAATGTGTTGGGAACGGTGAATCCGGTAAGACGGATGATTGCCGTAGCGCATGCGCGTGGAGTGCCTGTATTGGTAGACGGCGCACAGTCTGTTCCTCATCTCTCTGTGGATGTGCAGGATTTGGATGTTGATTTCTTTGCATTCAGCGGGCATAAGATTTACGGGCCTACCGGAGTCGGAGTCCTTTATGGAAAAGAAGAGTGGCTCGATCGTCTTCCGCCCTATCAAGGAGGGGGAGAGATGATACAAAGCGTAACCTTTGAGAAGACGGTCTTCAATGAACTTCCTTATAAGTTTGAAGCAGGGACACCCGATTATATAGGAACGGTCTCTTTGGCCAAGGCCATCGATTACGTGTCGGCTATCGGTATGGATAAGGTTGCCGCATACGAGCATGAACTGACAGAGTATGCCATGCGGAGACTGAAGGCGATTGAAGGCATGCGTATTTTTGGTGATGCGGAACAAAAGAGTAGCGTGATTTCTTTTTTGGTGGGCGACATCCATCATTTCGATATGGGGACACTGCTTGATCGTTTGGGTATTGCTGTTCGTACAGGGCATCATTGCGCCCAGCCTTTGATGCGACGGCTGGGGATTGAGGGAACGGTGCGTGCTTCCTTTGCTTTGTACAATACCAAAGAAGAGATAGATGCGTTGGTAGCGGGCATTGAGCGGGTTCGCAAAATGTTTTATAGTGCCTGAATCGCTCTTGTTATGGATGTGTATTGTTTGTTTCTTGTATCTCCGTTCACCGTCCAGCGGCCGCTGGACGGTCCATGCAGATAGGTGCATCGGCTTTCGCAGCTATCTGACTTCACCGTCCAGCGAACCGTTGGACGGTGAACGGTGCTTCCTTGTCATTCCTATGCACCCATCTTCTCTATGTCTTTAACATACTTGCTCTGTCAGTTGTTTTCAGGATTTACTTTTCGTTCAACAAACAACCTCGAACCGATTTATATTTATATGCGGTATTCTTAATATGAAGCATATAGCGTTTTCGGATAATATATCTGAGCTCTCTTCCTTGAAGTAGAAAAGATGCAATCTTGCTATTTCTTGTTGTACAAAAATTTGGAATGAAGCATTTATATGGTTAAATAGTGTGAAATTATGATTTGCTGGGACTTTTATTTGCAGTTGTTTTCAGTTATGTGAAAAATTCTTTGCACCTTTGTAATCGGACTATATTGCCTTAAATCCGATTTGTCGCAGTCAGACGAGTTCTTTCATGACATCAGGGTAAGGCAGCCTACGCCGTGCCGAGTGTGGTGGAGTCATTTATGATAATACTGCATGAAGCGGGCATTGGGTGGGAAGTGTAGTCCAGACATAATAAAGGCGTTTACTCGACGCTGTGTTTGGGACTTCTTGTAATCTAGCAAATTCAACAATCCTGTCTTGAACGTAGCAACGGTAGATGTCCCGGGTGTGATATATCCAACCCGTGGAGACCTTGTAAGCACGGATTGTACCCTTTTGGGTGCAAAAGAATTGTTTAATAGGTCTCTTAACGGTAAACGATTATTCATATCGGCGTGGGCTCTGACGTTGTCTATTCAACAGGATTAGGCAATTGCTAGAGCCTCAAGAAGTGGGATGGACAACAGGACGATCTCACGCTTCTTTTTATGTCCATAACGGAGTTCTGTCTAGAGCAAAGTAAGGTCACCGATATGAAAATCGCTGATAACGCATCAATAGATGATAACACCCATGGAGGCGGTGAAATTCCTCCCCGCACCGAGCTTACCCCCGATGCCCTCCCCGAAGTTCAAAAGCCGGTTTTGGCAGAGAACTCACAAACAGGGGTGTCCACCAGAAATGCCCTGTTGGGAACTGACGGCTCAACTTCCCTTAAAACCATTAAGCGAAAGTCTAAGGAAGTTCCCCATTGGTATGCTCTCCGAGTCACATACGGACGCGAAAAGAAGGCATACGAATATTTGATTGGAAAGAATGTAGAGGCATACTATTCGACTATCAAGACTGTCAAGGAAGTTGACGGCAAACGAAAGACCGTTGAAGAATCTCGTCTTCCCAATATTTTCTTTGCACGCGGAACAGAAGAAGAGATAAAGTCATTTGTTTACGACAACGTAAACCTCCCCCACCTCCGTTTTTATTATAGTCATCATCGTGAAGGGACACGAATAGTAAAAGAGCCTCTCATCGTACCTGATTATCAGATTGAGAGTCTCAAAATCATCTGTGCCTCCGAAGCGGAAGATATTATCCTCGTACCGTCTGATGTCCATAAATTTAAGACAGGCCAGACTGTGCGTGTAATAGATGGTGTATTTACAGGAGTTATTGGGAAAGTCGCGCGTTATCACGGACAGCAAAGGGTCGCCATCATCATCGAGGGACTACTGACTATAGCTTCCGCTTACGTTCCAAATGCATTTTTAGAAAATATCGTTTAAGGAGGTTACTTTTTTTCATGATAATTCATCAAATAGCAAACAAAACAATTTAATCATAATAATAATTTATCACAACAATGAAAAAAATTAGAATTATTAGCTGTGGATTAGCATTCTTAATCCTAGCTGGAATTAGTTGCTGGGCAACAGAGCAATCGCTGCACCTTTTGTTGCCTGCTGGTTGGCCCGAAATTCTCGTGTGGGGAATTACGATAGCCTTTTTCGTGGTTGCATCTTTTGGCACCAAGTTAATTGTTGACTCATTATCAGGTCAAAGTTTTATCGATAATCGTAAATTAAAACTTTTTGGGGGTGTCTTATTGGTGTTATTTTTTTGGCTCATTATGAGCATGCCGACAAACACCCATACTTTTTTCTATAATGATAAGATTGGTTCTGTCATTACAAAAGATATAGAAACAACAAATAAGTACTTGCTACAAGTTGTTGAACGAGGAACATCTTCAACGCTTGTCTTGGATTCTGTTGGTACTCAAATGAAGGATCAAGTAGAAGAGCAAAGAAGGCATATAGTAGCTCAGTTCAATGGTGACGAACCACCGTTTAAGCCTGGAAATGGAGTAGAGATAGGAAAACATCTTGAGGCAATCAATAAAATTCTCAAATCACAAATTCAACAAGATCTTAGGTATAACAGTAAGGATCCCGCAATACTGAACAAATACCACGTTGAAATTAACAAAGCTCTATCTGATGCTCTTAAAACTCATACAATTAGCGAGCAGTCTGTAATATCAGCTAGAAACCAAAAAGATAGACTTTCCGCCCTTAATGATTCTATACAAGATCATATAGCTACTGGAAGTTTGTCTGAGGCAGAAATAAAGCAATGCGAGAAAGAATTGAAGGATGGTTACAACATTGTTGCAACAAACAAATTGTTCATCGACTTTGACGAAAAATCTGATGACAAAGAAGTCTATACAAAAGAAAATGCTGAAACAAGAACAAAAAGGATGGCATCAGTTATTGATGTATTCTTTGTAGATTTCCTTCAAGGAAAATATCCTGCTTCTTTCTGGTATTATATAATTCTCTCTATTTTGGTAGATATAGCTGCTTTTATCTTCATTTCATTGCTTTAAAATAAAAATGATTAAAAACTATTATGAATGCAAACAATTCAACTATTGACATTGATATTAATGATATTGATGTCCAAGACAACAATAATTCTGACAATGGTTCATCTGTTGTTGATAATACAAATGTGGCTAATGTTGATGTAGAAATTGATGAAAACGATATAGCCATTGCAGATAAGGACGCTCCTATTATTATGCTGTTTGGTCCCAGAAGTAGCGGAAAATCGATGACTCTCGTTCGATTGTCAAGATATCTTCGCAGCAATGGTTATACCACAGTTATAGATGACTGCTTCAAATCTGATGCTAAATACAAGGAAAAATGTAAGGAATTTCAGAATTATCTGAGTACAAAAGAAGCACTTCCTGGCAATGCTTATACAGATTTCTTGTTGGTAAAGATTGTTAAGCATGGTCGAACCATCTGTCAGATTCTTGAAGCGCCAGGAGAACATTATTTTGATTCAAAGAACATTGCAGCTTCCAACTTTCCTCCATACATGACTCGAATAATCAGAAGACTCCCAAACCGCAAGATTTGGGCCTTTATCACTGAAGCCAAGTGGGATGTAAAGCATAGTATGAAATCGGCATATGTTGACAGAATACGCAACTGTAAAAATATGCTGATGAAAAGTACAGACCGAACGATAATTCTCTATAATAAGATGGACCAACGAGAAGAACTTTACGAAGAAGGAAAAATTCATGTTGGACCTGCAGAAAAAGCTATGCGTGAAGAGTATGATGGTCTTGCAGGGGTGTTTAAAAACACTAACCCTATCACCAGTCTATGGAGACCATTCAACTACAAATTTGTTCCATTCTGTACAGGATTCTATTTTAAAGAAGCAAATCGCTTGAAGTATGAAGAAAGTGAGAATATATATCCTCGACTCTTATGGGAAGCTTTAAACAAATGTATTAAAGGTTAGGTTTATGAATAACATAAAATTATTTGTACATGGGGTTCCTGTTGGTCATGAAATGTACGGTTGTGACACAATAGGCGAGACTGATTATCTTAAACAATTCTATGATTTAAAGCTTGAATCATCGTTTGCTTTAATCATTGATATAGTAGACGGTATATCATATTATACTTACGTTAGAAAAAATAATTTTTCTAATTGTGAAGGGCGTCCAAATTCTTATTTTGGTATCACTATTAGCTTTGGATCAAATACTTGCAATAATGTATATATGCTGTACAAGATTTTAGATAGCATATATAAACAGGTAATTGTTGGCAGTGGTATTGTAAACGAATCAAATACAGGCGCAAGTTTTGCCGTAAGACAATTAGAGGGAACAACAATAAAGAACAACGACATCATTGTTTTACTCAAAAATATTGTCAAAAAAAACATTGAACAACATATTGGCGAGTCCTTTTCTCCTATCGAAAAGCCTATCACAACAAAAGGTAAAGTCCAGTTTAACTTGGAAGAAGTTGATAGCCATGCATTTAGAGAGTCTGTCCTTTCCAAGCAAGTTTATGTTTCATCAGAGTTCAAATCAAGTACTAAGGCTTTGATTGAAATGGAACAAAAGCTACATTCACTTGAAAATGACAAGCATAGATTATCGGGAGAAAACGTTTCTTTCAAGGACAAAATTAGTCAACAAGAAACAGAGATTAATAAATTAACAAAAGAACATGCAAATGCTGAAGGTAAATATCAAGATACGATAAATGATTTAAAGAGTCAATTAGAGACCGTAAAGGCTGAAAATCTTAACTCTAAAAGAATCATTGATGAAGCTCAAAAGTATATTGACCTAATAGATGTTCCTTCTCAAAAATTGATATGCCTGTTGGCGTCTCGATTTCGCGAAGAAAGTGAAAAGGGGAATAATAAAAACATTAAAGTTCATCAAGAGACAAGGAGTTCAAATAAGAGAATCCCATGGCATCAAATATGCAATACTTTATTATTGTGCGCTATTCTTATTGTGTCTATTATTACTTTATGTCGCTTTTACAATGTTGCCGAAATAAATAAGGCAGCAAAAAAACCAGAGGATAACGCCTTTGTAGGTGGCACAACTGATGTAGCAAGCAGCGATACAGTTGTCGCAGTTCAAAGTCCAACTCTTCCACCATACGACAAGGTCTCCGAATGCAGAATCGATATCATAGGAGGTTCGGATACACTGAAAACAGACGTTCAGTATAAACTTAAGTTGAAGAGGAAGGAGGACGATAACGATGCTAATGTACCTGAAGGATCATGGGAAATAGCACCAGATTCTTTAGTTGATATCAGTGAGAATTCATTTTCTATCCATAATAATGTTCGGAGTGGAACAAATATTCAAATAACATATATCTCATCAATAGATCAAGGGGATAAAAAAACTCGAACAGTTAAAGTAAAATAATTATGAAGAATTATATTCCAATATTAAGTATGTTCTTGGCGGTAGTTCTTTTCTCTTCATGCGAACAGAAAAGACAAGCACCTCCATATAATTTGGATAATAAAGCAAAGTCTTCAATTTCAATTCCTTATGAAGAAATGGGTGGCGTAAAAGTAATTCCAGTTAAAGTAAACGGTGTAACAATGAATATGATTTACGATACAGGTTGCTCTGGGTTACACATGTCACTTAATGAGGTTCAGACCTTGGCAAAAAATGGCAAAATAAGTAATGAAGATATTCTTGATGCCGAGTTTTCAACCATTGCTGATGGTTCAATAGTTCAGAATGGCACTTTAAATATAAAAGAAATTGTAATAGGCGGGAAAGATGGTCTTATTTTACATAACGTTAAAGCAAGTGTGTCTTTGAATCAAGAAGCTCCAGTCTTGCTTGGAAATGCCGTTCTTGATAAACTCGCATCAGTCGAAGTTGACAATGTAGAAAAGACAATAAACTTCGTTAAAAAATAAAGAATGAATTGTTCTGTATACATTTTTGGAGAATTGTCTTCTGGTTATACTCAATATCCAGAAGATAGTTCTTCTCATATTCTTAGTAATCTAATAACTAATTGCAAGGCAGCAACGCAATTAGTTATTAAACGCGAAGATAATCTAATGTATTACTCTTATATTAGGAAGTTAGAGAATAACAAATACATAGGATTATCGATTCTTGTCAATGGATACTACATTCAAAACATACAAGATCTTTTCTCTATTTTTGAGAAAACATTAGAAGAACTTGTAACCATAGGTTCAATTGTTTGTTTCTCTAATGATGGTAAAATTGTTCCATCGCAAAGACAACTTAGAGAACAAGAAGAAGACATAGATACTCTTTCTATTAACCTGTCTTCAGAGTTTAATAATGCTGGTAAGTCATATAAACTTCCAGGTGTTGATTATTCTATTGCTAAAGACTCCATAAAGGAGTATTGTATAAACGATGATAAAAGATATATTACAAGATCATCGTACACCTACGGCTTTACTTACATATACAAAGATAAAGATTATAATACAGTTAAAGTAGATAGTTATAGAAGTGTCTTAAATCGCATCTCTACTGAAAATAGTGATCTAAAGAAAATAAATACAGCACTTCACGAAGAAAACCAGAAGATTCTCCGAAAAAAGAAGCAATTTAGAAATGTAATTCTTCTTATTCTTACAGTTTTGGCCTGTGGCGTTGGATTATTCTTTTTGAACGTTTCCTTGAATGACACAAAAAACGAATTAATAAACGCAAGAAATGATATTAACGCACTGAATAGCAAAGTGAGCAACCTTAGTGAAGAATTGGATAATACAAAGACTCAGTTAAGGATTACACGTAAAGAACGTGATGAAGCACAGCACAAAATGAATGACTTGAAAGATAAAGTTGGTTCGGCAATGCCCATAATCATTACAGACATTCAAATTGCCAATACAAATTATAGTGGTGACATAGAAACCGATTATGGAAATGCTATCTATAGCAGTAGTACTATGTATTTGAAGCCCAAAATCAGTTACACTGGAATCAAGACAGGTGAAAATATAAACCTAAATGTTAAGTTCTACACTCCTTCTGGATTGAGCACAGGATCAAGTTCTCCATATGGTTGTTCTTATTCCACTTCAATGTATGTGTACTCGAGTAATAACACTGAAACGCTTTCTGGTTGGGGCGGTTCATCACGGGGGCATTGGAGAAGCGGACAGTATCGTTTTGAAATATGGTATGGTGATGTATGTCTTAAATCCAAAAGTTTCACCGTTTATTAATACATAATGCATTTCGCATTGCAGGTTTAAAACATCATGATTTATGATAAGTGGGATAATAGCGACATATTGGCTGGGGTTATATAGCCAGCCGTTTTCAAAAAGGAGAAGGAAACGGTTGTTTAGTCAATCTCTTTCTTGGATTGATTGGTGGTTTAGTCGGGGGATGGCTATTTAGCCTCATTGGTATTGTCGCCTATGGTTGGATCGGTGGAATGATAACAGCTATTGTCGGTGCGGTTGTAGTACTATGGTTGTTTGCCAAGCTGAGATGAATACACAAGCATATATCACAGCAAATGACCTGAGGCGTATGTTTATTGTCTCAGGTATTGTTGTTTTTGGTCTGGTAGGTTTTTGCTCTTCTCTCCCCTGTCTTCGCAGTTCATAGAAGACGGCGTAGGAAGAGGTGATTCGTGAGAAACAGAAATATCAGAGCACATATCTACGAAGGATTATCCACAGGCATTACATATGATGATTCCATTATAAAATGCAAACAAGAGGGACTGTCTCGATTTCCTTATCTGAACAGGTTCCTTGCTGAAGAAGAACGTGTGGATGTGGCAAATGCGCATGTGGACATTTATGAATTGCTGTGGAAGCGAATAGGCATTTTGAAAGAAATATAGCGTGAGTTGTAGTACCATTATTGTGACTTATAGTGAAGGAGAGGCACTGCGTGTATAGTAAGAAGAAATAATTGAGTGGGCGAAATACTATATGGCATTATTGATGAAATTAAAATCAGCTTTAAGAAATAGGTTTCATTATGTTTTAATGGGAATACTTGTTGCTCTTCCCATGGAAATCATACATGCACAAACTAATCCATACAGATTTGGTTCACCTCACTATTGGATGGCACAATCGACATTGCACATTACTGATGGCAAGTTTGATATGGCATATGAAGACTTGCAAAAAGCGAGAAAAGGCTATAAGGACATCGAAGATATTTCGTATCAAGTCAATGCTATTGGAGCAATGGCTCTTCTAAAATTCAATATAGGTGAATGGTCCTTAGCTCAACAACATTATAAAGAAGCATTGGAGATTGTTAAGGGAGCAAAAGATGAAATGTTTATTTCAAGGACTTTGGTTGAAATCATCACGTTCTGCAAAGGAATCTCAGATATAGTAAAAATTGTAATATTATAACATTCATAGAAGTTGTGCCCGACACGAATAAGGGTAATAATAAATGAAGCTCTTCAGAATTCTATTTATTGGCATCATCTGCTGCTTGTCAATCCAAGCCAATGCGCAAAGCAATGATAAAAGGGCTATTTCTGAAATTGAATACGCAGTAAAACAAATCAGCAGAATTTGCCCTACTTATATGTGGGACAGTTGGAAATTCCGAGACATCATGTATGAGAAAGAATCAAATACTGTCTATTTCGTTATCCAACTGAAAACAAAAACATGGAAAAATGTCAATGAAAGCATTACGCTTGAAAAAATGAAAGAACAGACGTGTTGGATCGTTGAAAACTTTAAAGAAGCCTATGAATCTCTTATATCTGGCAACAGTCTATATTGCGATGGAGATTTTATGCTTTACCTATCTGTCGGGACTTTGTTGCATAAGTTGGCGATGACAGATGTCGATTTGCAGATTCTTCTTTTAAAGCCAGACCAAGAATGTCTCATTCAGAAGGATATACCAATGGTAGTGGACGGAAAGGATATTGACAGGATATTCAACAAGGAGTAAATTAGGGATATTCAGAATTTAGTCAACTAATTATTTGCCAATATGATAGATATTTTGTAACTTTACAAAGAACC
>CANQSM010000045.1 GCA_947626525.1 uncultured Phocaeicola sp.
GAAAAACGCGCTTGGGATTCGGGCTGTTCCGCATGTAATACTGATGGATCCGCAATGGATTGTACGCTGGGAAGGATCCCCCGCGTTGACAGGATATGAATTGACAGAACGAGTAGTCAGAAAAATCATGCGTCAATACAAATAAATCTGATAGTAAGCACTCAAATTAGGGCTAATTTGAGTGCTTACATCTTTGATAAAATAAAGCTTTGACACCTTTTTTAATTTCATACCTCCACTAAACAACAGATAAAGAATGGTTTATCTTATATCCTCTCAAAAATTCTTCCACTCGCAAACGCTTCTTCCCAGCAAGCTGCAATTCTTTCAAAGATAAATATCCGTCTTCCACCGCAATATGAAAATAAGTTTTTCCATCGGAACGCACCGTGCCTACCGGCATATCATGCGTTATAAATAGTTTCTCAGCCTCATATATTTTCAATACATTTTTTGTCCCGTCCGATTGACTCAATTCTGTCCAAGCTGCCGGATAAGGAGACAATCCACGAATAAAATCGTAAACAGGCTTCAGCGGCCGCATCCAATCAATACGGCAAGTATCTTTGAATATTTTCGGAGCCGGGCGCAAAATTTCCGTTTCGCGTAACAGTTGCTCCTGAGGAACAGGATGTACGTTACCAGCCAGAATATTATCTACGGTTTCTACAACCAGTTTACCTCCCAATTTCATCAGTTTGTCATGCACCACCCCTACATTGTCCTCATCAGCGATAGGCACACGCACTTGCCGGATAATCTCTCCCGTATCTATTTCATGTTTCAAAAAGAAAGTCGTAATTCCCGTTTCGGTATCCCCGTTCATCACTGCCCAGTTGATAGGAGCAGCCCCACGATATTGAGGCAGCAAAGAAGCATGTAAATTAAATGTTCCCATCGGGGGCATATTCCAAACAACCTCCGGCAACATCCTGAAAGCGACCACAATCTGCAAATCCGCTTTCAACGAACGTAATTCTTCCACAAAGGAATCTTCTTTCAAACGTTCCGGTTGCAATACCTTTAAACCATGCTCCAGCGCATATTGCTTCACCGGGCTTGACTGCAATATGCTGCCATGCCTTCCGATAGGCTTGTCCGGCATGGTAATCACCCCTACCACATTATACCCTCCTTCTACCAAACACCGCAAACTTTCCACCGCAAATTCCGGTGTCCCCATATATACAATTTTTAAATCTTTCTTTTCCATGCAATTTCCAGTACTTACATTAAACTATTCAGCCGAAAAATCCACCAACACTTGGCGGTACGTATTAAATATCTTCGACTTGGATACAAAACCGATATACTTTCCTTCACCATCCACTACCGGTAAATTCCATGCTCCCGTATCATCGAACTTAGCCATAACCGCATCCATTGAATCATTGATATTCAGTTTTGCCGGTGCCGAAACCATAAACTTATCTACCGTAAAACGATGATAAAGCTCCTGACGAAACATTATATTACGGATATCATCCAATAAAACCACCCCTAATAAATCTCCATCCTTATTTACCACAGGAAACACATTTCTTTTCGCTTTAGAAATCACTCCAACAACTTGTCCCAAGTCCATATCCGGAGAAACCTTATCAAAATTTTTCTCCACCACATTTTCTATTTTCATCAGAGTCAGTACAGCTTTATCTTTGTGATGAGTAATCAACTGTCCTTTTTTTGCCAGTCGCATAGAATAAATACTATGCGGTTCAAATACAATAATCGTTAAATAAGCACTTACCGAAACAATCATCAAAGCTAGAAACAAATCATAGCCTCCTGTCAGCTCAGCTATTAAAAAAATCCCCGTCAAAGGCGCATGCATTACTCCAGACATCACACCCGCCATTCCCAGTAAAGCAAAATTCTTTTCCGGTATATAGGGGCCTAAGTCAAACTGGTTGCAAAAACGAGCAAAGATGAACCCGGTCAAACATCCCAAAAACAAACTTGGAGCAAAGATACCTCCACAGCCACCGCCACCATTCGTCGCACTGGAAGCGAAAACCTTGAATAACAGAATCAGTGTCAAATAGACTAGCAACAAATTGCCATAACCGTAAAACAGTGAATTGTCCATGACCTCATTCCAGTCGGAAAGAGCACTTCCATTCAGCAATAATTCAATCGTATTGTATCCTTCTCCATAAAGAGGAGGAAAAAGAAATATGAGAATGCTCAACATCACTCCTCCTATAGCCAGTTTGACATAAGGATTCGAATATTTCCGAAACATATCTTCTACAGAATCTATTGCACGGGTAAAATAAAGAGATACCAACCCACAGGCTATTCCCATTAATATAGCATAAGGAATGCGCTCCATCACAAAAGGATTATCCAAATGAAAACGGAACATAGCCTCGGTACCAGTCGCAATATAAGAGACCGTCGCTGCCGTTACACATGATACCAATAACGGAAGCAAAGATGCCATAGTCAAGTCAATCATCAGCACCTCCAGAGTAAAAACCAATCCGGCAATCGGTGCTTTAAAAATTCCGGATACGGCTCCTGCCGCACCACATCCAATCAGCAACATCAATGTTTTATGCTCCATTTTGAAGGTTTTCCCCAGATTCGATCCTATGGCCGACCCTGTCAACACAATAGGCGCTTCCGCCCCTACCGATCCCCCAAAACCAATAGTGATAGCACTAGCTATAACAGACGACCATACATTATGCTTCTTTATTCGTCCTTGTTTCCGGGATATGGCATACAAAATCTTCGTCACTCCATGGCTAATATCATCTCTTACAATATTCCGAACAAACAATCCTGTCAAAAAGATACCTACCACCGGATAAATCAGATAAAGCCAATTAGCCCCTGTCACATCAAAATTGTCTGTCAGAAAAAATTCAATCTGGTGAATCAAAAACTTCAATACCAATGCAGCCAAAGCAGTCAGAATCCCAACAACAAAGCTTAGCAATAATACAAAACGCTTTTCATTGATTTTCTCTTCGCGCCATAAGATAAACCGCTGCAACAAGGTCTGCTTTTCTTCAGTATATTCCATGTTAATCCATCCCCCCCTAACAACTTATTCTCTAATCACTTTCACCTCACCTCCTGCTCCCAACTTAATAATGCCGGATGGTTTAGGTCTATCCATGTCTTCCTGACGATATGTAACAACATAATCCACAGCATCTTTAATCTCTCTTGACACTTCACTAAAATTCGCAGGTGAAGGTTGACCGCTAATATTAGCCGAAGTCGATACTATTGCTTTCTTAAAACGGAAACAAAGTTGCTTAGAGAACGCTTCATCCGTCACCCGAATCCCTATACTGCCATCGTCCGCCAATAAATTGGGAGCCAAATTACGCGCTCCCTCATAAATAATAGTCAACGGTTTCGTAGTCAATTCTATCAAATCCCAAGCAACCTGAGGAACCTCTCTCACATAAAAATCGACTTTCGCTGAAGAATCCACCAGCACAAGCATGGCTTTACTGTCCGCCCGTTTCTTTATCTCATATATTCTTTTCACAGCTTCCTGATTAGTTGCATCGCATCCTATCCCCCAAATTGTATCAGTAGGATAAAGAATGACTCCGCCATTACGCAATACTTCAATAGCTTGCCTGATATCCTCATTCATCATGTTCTTTTTATTTTTATTTTAGAAGAGAAACGCAAAATTAACAAAATATTTGTGGGAACGTCTTCTCTTTCTGTTAATTCTTCTTATAGGTCTTTTCTAAGAAAGATTTCAGCTTTTATATAAACTTGTACTTTATTTAGGGAACGTTGTTTTTACCGAATCAAAAAAACGATTCACGCATCACCACCTTGGAAAGGTTGCATAGTACAGAGTGGAAGCAAACAAGCGACCTACATTTGTAAAAAGTTGCTGCCACTACTATCTGGAAATCTCACTCATAAATCGGTATGACAAAAGAACAAGGATAGTGGTGGCAGAAATCAAAAAGAACTTCGGAAAATCAGAACTCCGAAGTGAAATGGAAACGGATATGCTTGAAATCCATCTGAGCCATTTGCAACACATAACTGCTATCGGCCAAAAATACATCCCGTCCGTCACGGTCTTTGGCCATATATTGATACTTTCGCTTCTTGAACGCTTCCAGTTCTGCCGCATCATCACTCTCTATCCAGCAGGCTTTATATAAACTGACCGGCTCCCAACGGCAAAGGGCATTGTACTCATTCTCCAAACGATATTGGATGACTTCAAATTGCAGCTGGCCAACGGTTCCGATAATCCTACGCCCATTGAACTGATTGACAAACAACTGGGCTACACCTTCATCCATCAATTGGTCAATGCCTTTATTCAACTGCTTTGTTCTCATTGGATCGGCATTCTCGATATACTTGAACATTTCAGGCGAGAAACTAGGTAACCCCTTAAAATGAAGCTCTTCCCCCTCCGTCAGTGTATCGCCTATCTTAAATGTTCCATTATCAGGCAAACCGATAATGTCACCCGCCCAAGCCTCATCTACAGTCGTCTTACGTTGCGCCATGAATTGAGTAGGCGACGAGAAACGCATGGTCTTATGATGGCGCACATGCGTATAAGGAGTATTACGGGCAAACTTGCCTGAACATACCTTGCAAAAAGCCACACACGAACGATGGTTCGGGTCGATGTTGGCAGTAATCTTAAAGATAAAGCCGGTGAATTTAGGTTCTTGAGGAATAACCGTCCGCTCCTCCGCTACCACAGGCCGTGGGCTTGGAGCTATCTTCACAAAACAGTTTAAAAGCTCCTCCACACCGAAATTGTTCAAAGCCGAACCGAAGAATACCGGAGCCAACTCTCCTTTCAAATAGTCCTCTACGGCAAAGTCCGGATATACGCCTTCAATCAGTTCCAGTTCGCCACGCAGTTTTCCGGCAAGAGATACACCGATGTGCCTGTCCAGCTCTTCCGTTTGTACATCCACTTCCACTTTCTCGGTTACCACCTGCTTGGATGGTTGAAAAAGATTCAATTTCCGCTCATAAATATTATAAACTCCTCTGAAACGGGGACCACTTTCTATAGGCCAACTCAACGGACGTACTTTGATGGCAAGCTCTTCTTCCAGCTCATCCAACAAGTCAAACGGGTCCTTGGCTTCCCGGTCCATCTTATTGATAAAAATAATAACCGGTGTATTCCGCATCCGGCACACTTCCATCAGCTTACGCGTCTGTGTTTCCACACCTTTGGCACCGTCCACAACGATAATCACGCTATCTACTGCCGTCAACGTGCGGTACGTATCCTCTGCAAAATCCTGGTGCCCCGGTGTATCAAGAATATTAATTTTATAACCATGATAATCGAATTCCATTACAGATGTCGTAACAGATATACCACGCTGCTTTTCTATCTCCATCCAGTCGGATGTAGCCGTTTTCTTAATCTTATTTGATTTTACAGCACCGGCCACCTGAATCTGACCACCAAAAAGCAACAGTTTTTCGGTCAAAGAGGTCTTACCTGCATCCGGATGCGCAATAATCGCAAAAGTACGCCGTCTTTCTATTTCATTCATCTTTGCTGTCTCTTATTTACTGTCCGGCTTCCAACAAGCGGATACATTTTTCCAAACTCTCTTCCCAGTAAGGGATTTCCATGTCGAACGTTTTCTTTATTTTCATTTTATCCAACACGGAATAGTGCGGACGAGGGGCCTTACTTGGATATTCATCCGTATGCAACGGACACACCTTACACGAAGTAATGTCCGCCAAACGATGAATCGTTTTGGTAAAATCATACCACGAACATACGCCTTCGTTACTGAAATGATAGACACCCGGAACAACACCTTTTTCTATAGCCGTATAAATAGCCACAGCCAAATCACGGGCATAAGTCGGTGTACCGATCTGATCGAATACAACTCCCAAGGAATCCCTCTCCCGGCCTAAACGCATCATTGTTTTGACAAAATTGTTTCCAAATGAAGAATACAACCAGGCAGTACGAATAATCATAGCCTTATCACACTGTCTGCCCACGAGCTCTTCCCCTTCCAATTTAGTACGTCCATACACTGACACAGGACAAGTCTTATCCGTCTCTTTATAAGGAATATAATGCGTTCCGTCAAACACATAATCTGTAGAAATCTGTATGATTGCAGCTCCACGGCTTTGAGCCGCCTCAGCCAAGAATCCCGGTGCTTGCGCATTCAACAACTCGCAAATTTCCTTATTTTCTTCCGCCTTATCTACTGCCGTATAGGCTGCACAATTTACAATACAATCGATAGCATATCTTTGGACATATTCTATTACGGCCGTCCGATTGCAAATATCCAATTCCTCTACATCTGTAAAATAATAAGTATGCCAAGCATATTCCGCGGACAACATGCGCATCTCGTTTCCCAACTGTCCGTTGGCTCCAGTAATCAATATATTCATATATTCTGATTAATTAGTTCAAAATCTCATCCAACTCTCCCTTTCGATCTTTGTTATAATAATTGGCTAACAAAGAAATGAATCTACTTATTTCCTCCATGGCCTTTCCGGTTCCAGAACTAATTTCTTTTTTCTGAAGACGCAAAAGCATTACTCCATACAACGCATCCAAACACGTTTCCAGTTCCGGAAGCTCCTTTTTGTCACTTTTAGACCGTAGCTCCACTATGTACGGCAAAGCCTTATAATAAGCCGCCCCGTAAAAAGGAAATTTGGAAGAACGGAGCAACCGCAAATGCAAATCGGTAAGCGCCAAAAGCGTATTCTTGTTTATCTGTAAATGTCCCTCTTCTGCCACGCCTTCCAGACGCATCATCTCAATCAGTTCTTCATACCAACGTACCAATTCACATTTCCGCCCTTCATCTATCCTATACTGATCAATAATGGTCTGCTTCACTCTTTCTATATCCAACTTATTTGCACGCAACAAGTCCTCCACCTGCCACATATACAATAAATATTCAACTATGTTTTTTCCCTTTAATTGCTTGGCTATAAACATTTCACTATAAGTTTAGTACAGGGAATTTCCCAGTAACGTATAAGAGAACCCGATAATCGACATCACTACGACCACTACCCCGATAATTCTGTTCAATATCCAAATGCCGCGAAGATTGAAACGATTCCTTATCTTGTTGACAAAAAAAGTTATACTGAACCACCAAGCCACGGCACCAGCCACAATGGCCAGATAACCCAACGTCTGTTCATATATAGGGATCTCCGGAAGAACAAAAGCGAAACGGGCAAAAAAACCGATAAACAAGAATATAATGAGAGGATTAGATAACGTGACAAAAAAAGCAGTTACAAAATTATGAACCAACGTTCCTTTATTGGAAGAAACCGGCCGAATGGAATGTACCGGATTACTACGAAAAGTATATATACCGAAAATCAAAAGCATGACACTACCGATTAACTGCAAATAAAATATATTTGCCTGAATAAAATCAAAGACAAAACTCATTCCATAACCGGTAAACAAAGCATAGATAATATCACTCAACGCAGCACCCAATCCTGTAACAAAACCATAAGCCCGTCCTTTATTTAATGTACGCTGGATGCACAATACCCCTACAGGCCCTAATGGCGCAGAAACGACTACGCCAATCACAAAGCCTTTCACCAAAAACTCCAATAGTGATACTTGCTCTAACCAATTCATGTTGCAAAGATGACACTTTTTTGGGAAACGGAGAAACTACGCAACGTTTTTTTTCTTTACCCCGTAAACCTTTACCATTTTTCCCTTTATTTTCTCTCTTTTCTTTTGTAGCCCGTCCCTTTTAGTTAACTTTGCATCCTATTCAAAACTTATAGAATTTTAAACAATACTAATTATTGACATATATGATTCTATTTTTCAGAACCTCCGCAAAGAACGTGATAGCCACAGAATGCGACCACGAATTATCATCTGAAGAAATTAAAAAATTGTGCTGGCTCTATGGAGACGCCACAGTGGAAAAGGAAGAGAACCTGAAAGGTTGCTTTATAGGTCCGCGTAAGGAAATGATTACTCCTTGGAGTACAAATGCCGTAGAAATCACCCAAAACATGGGATTAGACGGTATTACCCGCATAGAAGAATATTTCCCCGTTAAAAATGAAGAGGCCGATTATGACCCAATGCTCCAACGCATGTACAAAGGATTGGACCAGCGGGTATTCACCACAAATCTAAAACCTCAGCCTATTGTTTACATAGAGAATTTGGAAGAATATAATGAAAAGGAGGGTCTGGCCCTTTCACGGGAAGAGATGGACTACTTATTGAAAGTAGAAAAAGACCTTGGACGTAAGTTGACCGATTCAGAAGTTTTCGGATTTGCCCAAATCAATTCGGAACATTGTCGTCACAAAATATTCGGAGGAACTTTCATCATTGATGGAGTGAAAATGGAATCATCCCTTTTCCAGATGATAAAGAAAACCACAGCCGAAAACCCCAACAAAATCATCTCTGCGTACAAAGACAATGTAGCTTTTGCCGAAGGACCGGTAGTAGAACAATTTGCTCCAGCCGACCATTCCACATCCGATTATTTCATTATCAAAGACATTAAGACTGTCATCTCCTTGAAAGCGGAAACTCACAATTTCCCGACCACCGTTGAACCATTCAACGGCGCATCTACCGGAACCGGCGGAGAGATACGAGACCGTATGGGAGGTGGCAAAGGTTCATGGCCCATTGCCGGAACAGCAGTGTATATGACCTCTTATCCCCGAACAGAAGAGGGACGCGAATGGGAAGAGTTGCTACCCGTACGCAAATGGTTGTACCAGACTCCCGAACAAATCCTGATAAAAGCTTCAAACGGCGCATCCGATTTTGGGAACAAATTCGGACAGCCTCTCATCTGCGGTTCCTTATTAACTTTTGAACATAAAGAGAATGACACTTTCTATGGATATGATAAAGTAATCATGCTGGCCGGAGGTGTAGGATACGGAACACAACGCGACTGCCTGAAGGGGCAGCCGGAAGCCGGCAACAAAATTGTTGTCATCGGAGGAGACAATTACCGTATCGGATTAGGAGGAGGATCTGTTTCGTCCGTGGAAACCGGACGTTACTCTTCCGGCATCGAACTGAACGCTGTACAACGCGCCAATGCAGAAATGCAAAAACGTGCCAACAATGTGGTACGCGCCCTTTGTGAAGAAGAGACCAACCCTATCGTGTCTATTCACGACCATGGTTCGGCCGGTCACGTAAACTGCCTGTCTGAATTGGTGGAAGAATGTGGAGGACTGATTGATATGAGTAAACTTCCTATCGGAGACAAGACCCTTTCAGCCAAAGAAATCATAGCCAATGAAAGCCAAGAGCGCATGGGACTGCTCGTTAAGGAAGAAGCCATTGAACATGTACGTAAGATAGCCGAACGGGAACGCGCCCCCATGTATGTAGTCGGGGAGACTACCGGAGATGCCCGTTTCGCATTTGAACAAGCTGACGGAATCCGCCCGTTCGATTTAGCGGTAGACCAAATGTTCGGTTCTTCCCCCAAGACTTACATGATTGACAAAACAGTGGAACGGCACTATGAAGATGTAACTTATGATACATCTAAAGTCAATGAATACGTGACTCGAGTGCTCCAGCTCGAGGCGGTTGCATGTAAAGACTGGTTAACAAACAAAGTAGACCGTTCTGTGACAGGAAAGGTTGCCCGCCAACAATGTCAGGGTGAAATTCAATTACCCTTGAGCGACTGTGGAGTAGTAGCCCTTGACTATAGAGGTGAAAAAGGTATCGCCACCTCGTTAGGACACGCTCCCCAAGCGGCTTTAGCCAATCCGGCAGCCGGATCTGTACTCTCTGTTTCAGAAGCGTTGACCAACATCGTATGGGCACCGTTTGCAGATGGAATGGACAGCATCTCCCTCTCGGCTAACTGGATGTGGCCATGCCGCTCGCAAGAAGGAGAAGATGCCCGCCTGTATACAGCAGTCAAGGCATTGTCCGACTTCTGTTGCGCATTGCGAATCAACGTACCGACAGGAAAAGATTCCTTGTCTATGAGCCAGAAATATCCGAACGGGGAAAAAGTAATCAGCCCGGGAACTGTCATCGTTTCTGCCGGAGGAGAAGTTTCGGACATAAAGAAAGTGGTATCCCCGGTAATGGTGAACGACAAAAAAACAACTTTATACCATATTGATTTCAGCTTCGACAAATTAGGTCTGGGTGGTTCCGCTTTCGCTCAATCATTCAATAAAGTAGGGGATGATGTTCCTACCGTTCAGAATCCCGAATATTTCCGCGATGCATTTCTAGCTGTTCAGGAACTGGTAAACAAACGGCTCATTCTTGCCGGACATGATATTTCTGCCGGAGGATTAATCACAACGCTGCTCGAAATGTGCTTTGCCAATTCGGAAGGCGGTATGGAAATCAACCTGAACAAAATGAAAGAAAACGATCTGATAAAAATCCTATTCGCTGAAAATCCGGGTGTCGTCATACAAGTAAAGGACAAACATAAGCAAGAAGTAAAGAAGATACTGGAAGACGCAGGAGTAGGATATATCAAAATAGGTGTTCCTACAGAAGAGCGCCATATCCTTGTCACCAAAGGAGAGGCAACCTATCAATTCGGTATCGACTATCTGCGCGATGTATGGTATACATCGTCTTATCTGCTTGACCGCAAGCAAAGCATGAACGGTTGTGCCAAGAAACGTTTCGAAAACTACAAGACGCAACCGCTTGAACTGGCTTTCAATAAAGACTTCACCGGAAAGCTGTCTCAATACGGACTGAATCCGGATCGCCGTACACCGAGTGGTATCAAAGCCGCCATCATTCGGGAAAAAGGTACCAACGGTGAGCGGGAAATGGCCTATATGCTCTATCTGTCTGGATTTGACGTAAAAGATATCACCATGACCGATTTGATTAGCGGTCGTGAAACATTAGAAGACATCCATTTCATCGTATTTTGTGGAGGATTCTCCAATTCCGATGTCTTAGGTTCAGCCAAAGGATGGGCAGGAGGATTCCTGTTCAATCCGAAAGCCAAAGCCGCATTGGACCGATTCTATGCCCGCAAGGATACTTTATCATTGGGAGTATGCAACGGATGCCAGCTTATGATGGAACTAGGACTTATCAATCCGGAACACAAGAAAAAAGGCAAGATGCTTCACAACGACTCCCACAAATTCGAATCGGCTTTTGTAGGTCTGACGATTCCCATGAACCGCAGTGTACTGTTCGGTTCGTTAAGTGGATGCAAATTAGGCATCTGGGTAGCTCACGGAGAAGGAAAATTCTCTTTGCCATACGAAGAGGACAAATATCATGTGATAGCCAAATATAGCTATGATGAATACCCAGGAAATCCAAACGGTTCTGATTATTCTGTAGCCGGACTTTCCAGCGAAGACGGACGTCATGTAGCCATCATGCCCCATTTGGAACGCGCTTTCTTTCCGTGGCAAAATGCCTATTACCCATCTAACAGAAGAAACTCAGACCAAATAACACCTTGGATAGAAGCTTTTGTCAATGCAAAAAACTGGATTACTAAAAACAAATAATACAATATTATAAAAAGGGGCTGTTACAAAAGCGGCTTTCCTCCGCCATCTGGCTCCATACCGGATGGATGGTCAAAGGACAGCTACTTACTTTTGGGGCAGCCACTTTTTTATACAAAAAAGTCTCTGACAATACTTCTGCCAAGTGGTTAATGTTATTTGGGCAAAAGCGTCAAAGTAACGTGACTCCTGACTTCGTCACTCAAAATTGAGTGACGAAGTCAGGACCATCTTCTCTATGTCTTCAATATATTTGCTCTGGATTTGAACATACCCTATGCCGATGGCTAAAATTTTCTTGACCAAAGCAGAAAAGCCGGAGATTCCTTCCATCTACCTCATCTTTTATTTCCATGTCTTTGTTGAATTTTCGGTATATAAGGTACAAAAATATATCGGAATCAAGTGATTTCAATTGTTTTCAGGATAAAACATTGATAAAAGTTGCCTTATTCCGTCTATTTAACGTGAATTCGATATAAAGTCAAAGGCATGTAAGCTGCCCCGTCATTGATAAAATTTACGTCAATGACAGGTTTCTTTTCAAAGAAACAATAGGCAGCGATAGCTGATAATGCATTGACTATAAAATTATTGAATGACCGACATTGGAGTATTCTATCTGTGCGATGTTCTTCAACCCATCATGGAACGCTTCTATCAAAGCGCGTTTTCTGAGCAGAACTTGTCCGCTATACTCATCAGGGAGTTTCTCATATTGTTTTTGACCTTAGTGAAGAGCTGTATCCCGTTAAGAAAAAGACTCTCGAACAAAGCCTGTCCGATATATCCCTTGTCTGCGCATAATTTCCCTTTGATGTTCTCCAGGAACTTACCCTGCCTTAACGGTTCCCGGTCATCCACATCCACGTTTCCAGGCGTGAACATGAAATTGAGAATCTCCCCCTTGTCATTGATTATCAGATGCAGCTTGAATCCGAAGAACCATCCCATGGAACATTTTCCACGCTCGGTAGTACCTTCAAATGTCTTATGAATCAGAATCCGTTGGTTGCGACAGACACGCAAGGGAGTGGAGTCGACGAAGCTGATTCCGGTACAAGTTCCCAGCAGGACTTTCTTGATGAAAATGGTCAGGGGAAGCAGTACTTCCTTTTCAAATTCTACAAAACAGTTAACAGTTATAGGAGACCAAACGCAGAAATAGGTGTTTCAGATGTTTGCACACATACTCCTTGTAATAAATGTTATAATCTGACACTATAAATTTAATCTTTTATCGCTATATTCCTATTAATACGTAAGTTCGATGAACTTTAATTGTCTGTAGATTGGGTGATTAGTGAAATGAACTTTGCACAGGTGGAACATTCCAGACACAGGAGCTTTGACAATTTTATCGTGAACATACTTGGATCCATTGTTGCTTATTGTAGGTTTCCCTAAAAGCCATGTATCAATGTACTACGTACTGTGGACGCACTACCTGCTTTATTCTGAATTCATCGAACTCACGTCATATTAAAGACATAGAGAAGTTACATAGTCATAACAGTAAGCACCGTTCACCGTCCAACAGTACGCTGGACGGTGAAGTTAGATAGCTGCGAAAGCCGATGCACATATCTGCATGGACCGTCCAGCGTTCGCTGGACGGTGAACGGAGATACAAGAAACAGACAAAACACGCCCATAACCATGGCGATTCATATAGGTTGGCAACTTACATGACTTTGATTTTATTTCGAACTCACGTATTAATCATATAAATATATTAATCCTTATATCGAACTCACATTATTTTAGCAATGCTGAATAATTGTGTTTCTTACACATAAAATAAACCCCAAAGTTTTTTGTCCAAACTTTGGAGTTCACTTCATTAACCTGCCTCTCTTGGTCTTTTTAAGATTAATTTCCCATTCTCTTATTTCTAGGCTGCAAACTTAGAGTTATATTATATATGGAGAGACCTTACTCTATCTCTACGTTGATATCTGATGGAGTACAATCTTTAAAATAGATGTTTTCAGATAATTTTCCATCTACCTTTTCATATATTTTTCCTCCGTTCACTTTAAAGGTTACATTCTTGAATAATATATTCCGTCCGTCAGAGATCTGAATCGTATGATCCGGAGATTCCAATATCGCATTTTCTAATACAAGTCCGTTGACATCATCGGCCAAAATCAATTTCTGACTTTTAGACCGAACATTTGAAATCGTTACATTCCTTGCGGGAGATTCAGGAATACCTGTCACCTTAAGGAAATACGAAGCATCTTCAACCATTATATCCTTTATATTGATATTCCGATAAACAGGTGTAAACTCATTCGGTTTCATCCAAGAACGAGTAGCTTGCGAACCTACATACATACCCGACCCTAACATATCAAAATGAATTGCCGTTGCCTTTGTCTTCATTCTGATACGTTCATAATAAAGATTTTCGCCTCCACCTCCCCGAGGACGACGTGTTTTAAAACGGATTCCTACATCCGTCCCTTCAAATACACAATCATGCGCATAAACGTCTCTAATCATTCCTGCGGTCTCACTTCCACAAGTAATTCCCCCATGTCCGATTTTAGTCAGATTATAACGCAATACAATATTCTCTGTAGGCTTATTGACTCTCAGCCCGTCAATACCACGCCCTGATTTAATAGTAAAACAATCATCTCCGGTAGACAATGTGCAGTATTCAATCAAAACATTTCGGCACGATTCAATGTCCATTCCGTCACCCATTGGAAGTCCTACAGAATTTACCGTCACACCTCGTATAATCACATTTTCACAATAAGTGGGCACAATGTTCCAAAACACACACGCCTCCAGCGATATACCCTCAATATACACATTGGTACAATGAATCGGGCCTATGAATGTAGGCAAAAAAACCTTCGAGCCCTCTTTCCCATCGTATATACGTTCCGTTGCTGGCTTATCATACGCAATATATTGATCAAAAGAGCCATAACCTACGTTCTGTTTCCATAATTGGCAATCACGTCCCGGGCCTACCAATCGCCCCTTTCCTGTAACAGCAATATGGTCCTGCCCGTTAGCATAGATACATGCTCCCGTCGACATACCTTCTACTCCAGCACTCCGAGTAAAAACAACAGGAAGATAATCTTTTATATCCCCACTGAAATAGACAACGGCACCTTCCGACACATGCAAGTTCACATTACTTTTTAAAACGATACGCCCCGTATTCCATTCCCCTTTAGGAATCAATACGGTGCCACCACCTTTCCGGTTCACCTCATCAATAGCAGCCTGAATAGCTTCCGTAACCATCTTTTTCTGTTTCGCTCCCTTCTCGACTATACTCAACGTATAATCAGAAAATACGGGTTTTGTAAGTTGTAGCATATCAAACGGAGCATGAATTGGAGCAATTGTATCCGGCATATTATCAGCTCCCACCTCATCTACTACAGGAAGCACTACATTAGTCTGCGCTTGTATAGAAAATAAATTTCCACTTAGGACAAAAAGAATCATTCCTAATAACTTTATTTTCCTTCTAATTATTCCCATTTGTGTTCTCATTTTTTTATGTTATTTTACGGAATTGTCTACTTTGGGTTGTGTCCGTCAAACATTTGCGTTTCTTCATCGTCCCCGCCAATGCCGATGGATTTACGCGCTTCCCGTTTCTTGCAGATACAGATGCTTTGCAAACATATAAATGGCCTGTTTATTTCCAAATTCAAGCCCGAATCGGATAGTTCCATAAATTTTTATCAGTTCATATCTTTGAACTTGCTATAGATAACTTTTAGTTGTAATTGGTCTTTGTTGCCTTTTAGCTTTGCAAAATTCATTTGTAAGTCATGCCTTACATTGACAATAACTTTTTGATTATTGATAGTTTGCGTGACCATGGTAACGGGTATCAATACTACTTTGTTCCAATCTTCATCTTTATTATATCCAGTCGGATCATTCCGTTTTTTACTTCTCAGTGTGTTAATCCAATATGCAATATTACTGAAATCATATTGGTTGTATAAACTTGAGAACGTTGTATAGAAATAAGATTTATTGTCAGGAACCTGATTATTCTCAAAGAATTTGTACATGTCCGATTTAGGAACCATCAAGAGAGTCTGAGGAGTATTCATTTGGTACTCCTCATTGTTGAAATGGTTATATTTAGTTAGAATTAACTGTGCCGAATTGATGGTATCATTCAGAGATAATTCATCGATAGGCAGTGTTACTTCCGTGAAAACACCGGCCGGAGTTTGCAGGAAAGTACAGTTTGCATTTTTGGAATCTTCCTTTTGGGATTCTTCAATCATTTCATCAATGCCTTTTGTAACGAAGCGATTGGTTTGGATGACTTCCGGTGTGGCGGAGAACTGAGCCACTCCTGTCACCAACGAGTCTCTTGTCCCGCTTGAGCTTTCAATATAATAATCGAAATAGACATTTAGGTGGGCTTGGTCTATATTGAGGACCGTACCATCTCCTTGTACACATTTAAAATAGAATCCTTTACACACATTGTTAATAAAAACTTCAGCATTGGAGTAGTTCTCTGGATTGTCATAATATTTCTTTATCATTTCCGAGCCATAATTTTCCGGTAAGATGATACGTAAGTTGGGGTAATAAGAACTTGTCCAACGTATAGAGTCTTTTACCGTTTTATCTACAGCAGTATATGGTTTGGTGGCTATAGGTGTGGCGGATTGTGCTATAAATTCTTTCGGATTGATGTCTGTATAATAAGTTTCATCCGCATTTAGGCGTTCGGTTAATGGATATACTTCCACGGTTTGCGGATTAAGTGAGTCGCCGAAATAAGTGGTGTAGTAGAGACGAAGTTCTGTTAGTTTGGCTTTGATGGTTTCTCCGTCTTCTTCTTTTTTCATCACTTCCCAATCCGGAAACTCAAAGTCTTCTAAGCAGTTGAACTGTGCCATGAAATCTGCTTCAAAAGTCGTCTTGCTGTAAGGGTCGGTATATTTACCCAAATAAGCGGTAGTAGTCTTTGCTAGCAATCTATCAGCTCTGAAAGATTGGGTGTTCACTCCATATTCAGCTATTTTAATTTCGACCCTGTCACCTTCTGGCATGACTTCCTGACCTAATGTTGATGTCGTATCATCACAAGCAGTGCATATAATGATAAGAAAGAGCACTCCTAAAATATTTGCTTTCATTTGTATGGTCTCTGATTATAATGTGTTTTTATTTGTTCCATACCTCGTCATAGAATGTGTCACATGCATCATCATAAATTTCTGATGGCTGATAATCTAATGTAGGACGGTTCAAACTTTTTGCATATTCTATGATTTCCCGATTGGTGTTGTGGCTATTGGCTATTACGCCATCGGAATAATATACTGCTATTTTTTCTAAATCAAGGCAAGTAGTCGCTCCATTGAATGCCTCTATATCTTTTTCTTCCATACCTTTAACCATTATGCGTGTCGCCAGATTTTCCTGTAAAAGTGTTTTAAAATGGTCGCCATATGTAGAGTATACTACTTTTGAGTCTCTAAAAGAAGGTTCTTCTTTGTAGATGGTTTTTATATAAAATGGAGCTAAGGCGCTCATCCATCCGTGGCAATGGATAATGTCAGGACACCAACGTAGTTTTTTTACAGTTTCTAAGACGCCTCGTACATAGAAGATAGCCCGTTCATCGTTATCGGTATATTCTGACCCATTTTCGTCCACAGCCATTAAGCGGTGCTGGAAAAAATCATCGTTATCAATAAAGTAAACCTGCATTCGTGCCGCTTGAATGGAGGCTACTTTAATGATTAACGGATGGTCTGTATCGTTAATAATCAAATTCATTCCCGAAAGGCGGATAACTTCGTGAAGTTGGTTTCTTCGCTCATTAATATTTCCCCATTTGGGCATAAAAGTTCTTATTTCTCGTCCTTTTTCCTGAATAGCTTGTGGAAGTTGTCTTCCTATCAATGACATATCGGTTTCTGGAACATAAGGGGTAATTTCCTGAGTAATAAATAATACTTTTTTTGCCTTCATTGTGCTATCTCTTTGTCATAATCATTTTGCAAAGATATAAAAAATATAGCTCTCAGAAGCAAGAAACCTGAACGAAATATTCTTAAATTGCCGGTAAATTATTAGAAATCAGTATGAATAGGAGAACCATATCAACCTCTTTAAGAGATAGACTTTACATTATTTTAATTTATTTCTTCTTTATATGCTAAATAATAGCTTATTTTGCAACGTTTTTCGCGAAAGTGAAAGAAAGAATAAAGAGCTTATAAAATGAAGTTAATAAGGACAATTAAAGAATTGCAGGCCGAACTGGATACTTATAAAAAGCAAGGTAAGAAAGTAGGTCTTGTACCAACTATGGGAGCATTGCATGCCGGACATGCTTCGTTGGTAAAGCGCTGTATTGTGGATAATGATGTTACAGTGGTGAGTGTTTTTGTGAATCCTACACAGTTCAATGATAAAAATGATTTGGCAAAATATCCGCGTGATTTGGATGCGGACTGTCGATTGTTGGAAGAGGTTGGAGCTACATTTGTTTTTGCTCCTGCGGTGGAAGAGATGTATCCAAAACCGGACACACGCCAATTTAATTTTGCTCCTTTGGATACTATAATGGAAGGCGCCTTTCGTCCGGGACATTTTAATGGTGTAGCACAAATTGTAACCAAATTGTTTGATGTGGTGCAACCTGATAATGCCTATTTTGGAGAAAAGGATTTTCAGCAGTTGGCTATTATTCGTGCGATGGTAAAACAGTTAGGATATACGCTTCATATAGTCGGCTGTCCCATAGTTCGTGAAGCGGATGGTTTGGCTTTGAGTAGCCGTAATGCTCGTCTATCGGATAAAGAACGAAACGTTGCTTTGAATATATCTCGGATATTGTTTGAAAGTCGTACTTTTGCAGTCGGTCATTCATTGAAGGATACAGTGAAGTTTGTAGAGGATTCTATTGCCGCTGTAGAAGGTTTGCGTTTGGAATATTTTCAGGTAGTAGATGGTGATACTTTACAGTCTGTAGAAAATTGGGAAGATTCTGATTATATAGTGGGATGTATCGCTGTTTTCTGTGGAGACGTTCGTCTGATTGATAATATCAAATATAAGGAAAATTAAAAGATTGGATTATATGATGATAGAAGTGTTGAAATCCAAATTGCATTGCGCTCGTGTGACAGAGGCTAATCTCAATTACATGGGAAGTATTACAATTGACGAGGATTTGATGGATGCTGTAGACTTGATTGCCGGTGAAAAGGTGTACATTGCCAACAATAATAATGGTGAGCGTTTTGAGACGTATGTCATTAAAGGCGAAAGAGGCTCGGGATGTATCTGTTTGAACGGTGCTGCCGCTCGCAAGGTTCAGGTGGGAGATGTTGTTATTATCATGTCGTATGCTTTGATGGATTTTGAGGAAGCTAAATCCTTCAAACCTATGATTGCTTTCCCGAATGCGGAAAATAAGCTTCCTCATTAAGATTATATTTGAGACAGCCTCTTGTTCCATATCAAGTGATTTTGGTTTGTTGGTGGAATAGAAGATTAGCAAGAAATGCAAAAAGCCCCTTTTAATCGAAAAAAGAAAAAACCATAAATGATAGGATTATTTTTATAAGCAACATATCTTTTCCGGAAGAGATACGCTACGAATACGCCACTCCTGAGGATAAAGATTGTTAGCACGATTCCCTATATTTTTGGCAAAACCAATCGGAATATGCTGATAAGTAAGCAGGATATATCCATGGGGGACCTCTCTCCCTAAGGAAATCGTCTCTTTACGCAAATAGGCTATGGCCTGTTCGTATGTTAGAGAAGCATGAGGAAAGCTGTTGAGATTCAAATCCGTGCTCATAGACAAAGCATGATGGGGAATGAAATCTTTGCCTTTCCACTCACCGATGGTAACACCGGCATGTATCACTTTTAGGAAACGGCCCAATTGTTGATAGGCTTCCTGATGCCGAAGAGGAAAAGCCTGAATCAGATTTTCGCACATATTCCATTGATATGCCTCTGCATGCAACAGAAAATTTTTATACTTGTCTGGAATCATCGGCAATGCTTTTGCCTTCTTTTTTCCTTCCTTGCTTTTCAACCGCTTGTTCTCCTTTCTCTCCGGTACTCTATCTGTTGAAACAGGCTTCCGCAATGCCGCCAGAAAAAAGCCCTCTCCCTGAGTAAGATAAGGGAAAAAATGATAAACAGGATATCCTTTCCCGGATAAATCTCCAGTTATCCGCCACTCCGGACGAATAGGAACAGGCAACACCTCCGCACCGAACTGTTGTGCCAACCAAGCTACATTCTCCTCATCTTCATACAGATTATAAGTACAAGTACTATAAATAAGTAATCCACCCGGTTTCAAAGCATTCCATATCTGATTTAATATATCCCGTTGCCGGTTCCGGCAATTCTCCACATTCACTTTGCTCCATTCCTCTATCGCTCTTTTATCTTTGCGAAACATACCTTCACCCGAACAGGGGACATCCGTAAGAATGACATCGAAAAAAGAAGATAATGCCGCAAAATCCGATGGCTCATTTTGAGTAACCACTACTTCTGGATGTCCCCATTTTATCAGATTCTCTGCCAAAACCTGCGAACGGTTACGAATCAGCTCATTGGCAACCAACAAACTCCCCTCCGGCAAGATAGAACGAACATGAGTGGACTTTCCTCCGGGTGCCGCACACAAATCGAGCATAATAACCGGCTCCATTACGTATGCATGTAAAACCTGTTCCACAAACATGGAAGAAGCTTCCTGCACATAATAACATCCGGCATGAAATAAGGGATCGAAAGTAAATGTAGGACGCTCGGTCAGATAATAGCCGGTAGAACACCATCCGACTTTCGAAAAAGAGGCCAAAACAGAACGTGTCAATCTCTCCAAGGGAAATTTGGCTTTATTTACCCGAATACTAACCGGAGCCTCCTGACTTAAGGCTTTTTCCAGACAAATATAATCTTCTCCTCCCAAAAGTTCACGGGTATAGGCTGTGAAATCTACAGGCAAATTCATTCTATTTACTTATTTGCCAGCAAAGATACAGGATTCATCCCAGACACCCATATAAATAAACCGGGAACTTGTTGTTTCATCTATTTTTCAACATGATGAAACTTTGGCTTCAAACAGGCAGAACCACGGTTTCGGAAGGCTTGAAGCTATAGTTCCTGATAGTTTAACATTTTAGGTTGACTGCTTTACGAACAGTCATACCGTATGTTCGCAACGAGGAATACCTGTTTTTTAGAGCAATCCTACGGCTTTTCGACCCTTTTATTGTAGTTTTGTTGAAAAAAGAATTCCCTGCTTGCAACCAAACAGGAAGATGGTCACGTCTAATAAGCAAATGAACTGATTAAAACAACAATTAAAAACGTAGAACAGTATGAAACAGATTTTTGCAACATTCGTTTTCTTACTAGGCATGATTTGTTCGATGCCAGCCCAAGACGTACCAAAATCCCTTCTGGTAACCCAACCGGACAGTGCGACAGTGGCATCCGACACGATTGATACGGCTTATGAAGCACGAATAGATTCCATTGTTCAGGCAAAGGTGAACAAACAATTAAATAAAGAGATGAAGAAATGGGAACAGCGATACGGAACAAAAAAAAATGTTTCTTTCAACATCCCAGCCAAAACTCAAGCCGTAGCTATCATTGCCACCATCCTGAGTTTTGTATCTCCTCTTCTTATAATAGGAATGATTCTCTATTACCGCTATAAGAACAAAAAAGAGCGGTACGAAGTGATGAAACAAGAACTCGCACACGGTAAGAATTTACCGCCGGAATTTTGCAACAATGAAATAATAGCTTCAACAGCAAACAGTAACGATGACATTTTATGGAGAAAAGGCATCAAAACGTTTTTCCTTGGATTGGGATTGGCCTTGTTTTTAGGAATCCTGACTGACGAAAGTGAACTTTCTTCTATCGGCCTTCTGATTATGTGTATTGGTGGCGGAGAAATCACATTGAGTTGGTTTCCATCTGTATCACAAACAAAAAAACTATGCCACAAATACAGAAAAGAAGAAAAGCTATGGAACGAACAATCAGACTTTCCTCATTATAATGCAGTTCCTCAACCGGAAACACGGCAAACCGCACAGGATCATCCGTCTGACAGGACTCCCCAACAAAAAGTAATGGCTACAGAAGGAGTTGATAAAAACGGCAATACAGAAGCCAACCTTCCGGGAACAAAAGACAATCTGAATTCCGAAGAAAAAGAAACCTCCTGTACCGACAAAGAAGAGATTAAAGGATAATGCAACAACTCAATGACATATCGTTGGTAGCACAAGTGATTGTATTTCATAACAATCGAGCTTTCGACACCCTTGTAAAGAGATATCAGTCACCCGTGCGGCGTTTCTTTCTTCACCAGACATTGGGCGACAAAGAACTAAGCGATGATCTGGCGCAAGAGACTTTTATAAAGGCTTATGCCAACCTGACATCATTTAAAAATCTTGCCAGCTTCTCAACTTGGCTATACAAAATTGCATACAATGTTTTTTATGATTATATTCGCAACCGGAAAGATACGGAAGATTTAGAGACCAAACAGATAGACAGCCGTTACTATACCGAACAAGAAAATGTGGAGACAAAAATGGATATTTATGAATCGCTAAAACATTTGAAAGAGGAAGAAAGGATATGTATTACCCTCTTTTACATGGAAGACCTTGCCATTGACAAAATCTCTATCATTACAGGTATGCCTAGCGGAACTATCAAGTCTCACCTCTCAAGGGGCAAAGAAAAACTTTCAGACTATTTAAAACGAAACGGGTATGGAGAAAATAGATGAAGATATGCTCATCCGGTTCATGCACGAACAAAAGGAAGAGGTGGTAAACAATGGTTTTTCACATAGAGTAATGCGGCATTTACCAAAAAAATACCGATGGGCCAATTGGCTATTTAATGCTATTTGCACAACCGTATGCCTTTACTTGTTTTATATACTTGATGGAGCAAGAATCTTATTCAACACATTAAAAGAATTATTCCTGTCACTCTTACAACAAGATATAATCGGAAACACCGACCATACTACTTTGGGTATCGCATTAGGCGCATTGGTAATTATAGGAATCAGCAGAGCTTGCTCTTTAGAGGACTAATGCTACCTGTCAGCGTTACGCTTTGCATTCTATCCATCGGGAGACGACCTCAAAATGAAAACATGAGGCCACCTCCTGATTTTCTTTTATAGGATGAACTTAAAATATTCTTCCACAAAGACGAAACTTCAATACCGGATAGACTTTCAATTTATCCAATATATCGGAAAATTCATCATCTGCATCCGTCTGATCAAACAAATTACCAATGCTTCCCGTATCAGAATATAATTTGGGAGTGCCATGGAATTGTACTCCCAGCTCGAACATGAATCCAAGACGCTTATATGGTACAGCACGCCCAAAACCAAGACCCAAGTAAGGACGGAAACCACTTACTTTAATTCCTCCCGAAACATTACCGTTCTCGTCAATCGGTAATTTATAATCACCGATAATGATGCCGGCGTTCTTCAACTCTTCATTATGGCCGTTAATCTTCACCAATTTGTTTCCTCCAAAATAGGCACCTCCTGTAATAAAGAAACTGGAACCTTTAAACGGATACACGCTCAGCAATAAGCTGGCTTGCGTTCTTTTCAAAGCTCCCTCCAAATTAACAGTACTTTCCGACAAACTACTCGAACCGGCATCAATATCCACATCCACATCCGTATCAAACGTAATGCCCGGCATAATGTCAACTCCTGCACGAAGCATGAGATACCGGTTCAAAGTGGTAGAGGCATCAACCCCTATACCTATTGTAGAAGCACTGACACCTACAGATAAGCGATTAAACAAACCATGCTCCTTCTGAGCCTTCACTTGGCTACTCCAAGTTGCAACCGTTACTAAAACAATCACTAAAAAAACTTTTCTCATTATCGTATTATTAAATGTTTTGGCAAAAATAAATATTTCCTAAACAATAAAGGAACAAGCATCTTATTTTTTGATAAATTCAATCAAAAGAATTTTACCCTTATGGTTTCACCTGCTACTTTTATTAATAAAAAACATACTGGAAAGAATATCGAAAAGACTCATATTTTTATATTTCCCCACGGCTATTTCAAATTAATCACGTACATTTGCACGCATAACAGATACATGACTGCATGAAACAGTATTTAGACCTTTTGAACCGTATCCTGACGGAAGGAGTTAAAAAAGGAGACCGCACAGGAACGGGCACCCTAAGCGTGTTCGGACACCAAATGCGTTTTAACCTGGAAGAGGGTTTCCCCTGCCTCACGACTAAAAAACTGCACCTCAAATCCATCATACACGAGCTCCTCTGGTTCTTGAACGGAGACACGAACGTAAAATACCTGCAAGAAAACGGAGTACGTATATGGAACGAATGGGCTGACGAGAAGGGAGACTTAGGGCACATATACGGATACCAATGGCGTTCATGGCCCGACTATAAAGGAGGACACATCGACCAGATAAAAGAGGCAGTGGAAACAATCAAGCATAATCCGGATTCGAGACGTATCATAGTGAGTGCATGGAACGTAGCCGATTTAGGAAATATGAACCTGCCTCCTTGCCATGCCTTTTTCCAATTTTATGTGGCAAACGGACGTTTAAGCATGCAAATGTACCAGCGTAGCGCCGATACATTCTTAGGAGTACCGTTCAATATCGCCTCCTACGCTCTACTGCTACAAATGACGGCTCAAGTAACAGGGTTAAAGGCCGGTGACTTTATCCATACTCTGGGAGATGCGCACATTTATTTGAATCATCTGGAACAGGTAAAACTCCAGTTAACTCGCGAACCGCGTCCTTTGCCAACCATGAGAATCAATCCGGATGTAACAGACATTTTCAGTTTTAAATACGAGGATTTTGAATTAGAGAACTATAACCCATATCCGCATATTCCGGGCAAAGTATCCGTATAAGACTATGACGGCAAACTTATCCATCATTGCAGCCTTGGCACAGAATAATGCCATAGGTAACGAGAACAAGTTATTATATTGGCTACCCAACGACCTTAAACGTTTTAAGGCACTGACGACAGGGCACACAGTCATAATGGGACGTCGCACATTTGAATCACTCCCCAAAGGGGCTCTGCCCAACCGGCGCAATATCGTGTTATCCCGACAGACAGGTATTCTGTTCGAAGGAGCTGAATGTTTCGGCTCTCTGGACGAAGTCTTGGAGCAATGCCGGCCTGATGAAGAGATATTTATAATGGGAGGAGCCAGCATATACCGTCAGGCACTCCCCGTTGCCAGCAAATTATATATCACATACATAGAGGACACACCGTCATCCGCAGACGCCTACTTCCCGGCCATTCGCCCGGAAGAATGGAAAGAAATAAAAAGAGATGCCCATCCGGTAGATGAAAAGCATCTCTTTCCTTATACATTTATCGATTATGAACGGCGTTAATCGTCTTTATCTCTATCGCATAAATCCAGAATAGGCATCTGCCGTTTTATCGCCTCATGGAACGAGATGATTGTCTCCGACCGGGACAGTCCCAGCGGTTGCAACTTGTCATGGATAATAGTAAGCAAATGATGATTGTTCTTTGCATATATCTTAATGAACATGTCGTACTGTCCGGTAGTGAAATGGCATTCAACTACCTCGGGAATATTCCTTAACGCATTCGTAACCGAATCAAACTGTTCCGGATCTTTCAGAAACAATCCTATATACGCACAAGTCTCGTACCCTATTTTTTCAGGGTCAATCACATATTCCGACCCTTTCAGAATGCCTAAATTCGTCAATTTCTGAATTCGCTGATGAATAGCCGCTCCCGAAACATTACAAACACGGGCTACTTCCAGAAACGGAATACGAGCATTATCTGCTATCAGACGTAAGATTTGCTCGTCCAATGAATCTAATTGATGGTGTCCCATTCGTTATATTATTTTTATATTTATGTACAAATATAGAACATTTCTCCGTCATAAAGGCATAAGCTCTAAGGATATTTTGGAAATATCGAATAATTTAACATCAATCCGGCATAGCAGGCAGGCATTCATTTAACGCACACCGCCGCTTCCTGACGGTTTCTTTTCCTACCGGACATCGGGTTGGACAATCTGACGCATCGGATACACTCCCCATATCCGCATTGAGCCCCGACCACTCTGAATTCGCACACACAGAAGGAAGCCGAAAGCCAAATAAAAGTTAAATGGAGGCAGTAGAAACCAACATATTGACAGAACCGTTCCTTTTCAAATGAAAGAACCGTGTCCGCCCAAGTTTTTAAAGGCGAAAACCGTATTACATAAAAAGAATAATTGTACCTTTGCCCTATAAGCATGAGAAAACCATATCACCATGAAAAAGATTTTATGCATGATGCTGCAACTTATATGTATGAGTACACTGGCAGCGCAAGACTTCGAAGAGTTCTTCGAAAACAAGACATTACGGATTGACTATATCTTTTCCGGAGACGCAACCCGGCAACACATCTTCCTGGATGCCTTGTCACAAACTCCGTTATGGGCAGGCCGCAAACATCATCTGGCGGAATTGCCTCTGGCAGGCAACGGAGAAATCACCATGAAAGACTTACACAGCGGCCAAACGATTTACCGCACTTCATTCTCCAGCCTGTTTCAGGAATGGCAGTCCACAGAGGAAGCCACTCGCCTGCAAAAGTCTTTCGAAAACACCTACCTTCTTCCTTATCCCAAAAAGAAAGCCGAAGTGAGCATTTCCCTAAAGGACGTGCATGGAAAGGTATGCAGCTCGCTGACCCATATCGTAGACCCCGCAGATATTCTCATCGAGAAGAAAGGGACGAAGTTCATCACGCCACACCGCTATCTTCATCAAGGAGGCGCCTTGGACCAATGCATTGATGTAGCCATCCTGGCCGAGGGTTACACAGCCTCGGAAAGCGATTTGTTTTACCGGGATGCCGCCATCGCCTGTGAGGCGCTGTTTGAGCACGAACCTTTCAGAAGCATGAAAAACCGCTTCAATATCGTTGCGGTGGCCGCCCCCTCCATGGAAAGCGGAGTCAGCATTCCTCTTCGGAATGAATGGAAGAATACGGCTATGGGCTCTCATTTCAGTACCTTCTATTCCGACCGATACCTGACCACTCCCCATGTAAAGAAGATACACGACATCATGGCGGGCATTCCATACGAGCATCTGATCATATTGGCCAATACGGATACATACGGCGGTGGAGGCATCTACAACTCATATACCCTCACCACGGCGCACCACAGGCAGTTCCGCCCTGTAGTAGTCCATGAGTTCGGGCATAGCTTCGGAGGATTGGCCGACGAATACTTCTATGACGACCAATATACGGAAATGTATCCATCGGATACGGAACCTTGGGAGCCTAACATCACGACACTTGTCGATTTCAACTCCAAGTGGAAAGACATGTTGCCTCCCGACACGAAGATCCCGACACCTCCTGTGACAGATTCCCAAAAGATTTATACAGAAGTCGGGGTGTACGAGGGAGGCGGCTATTCCTCCAAAGGAGTGTATCGTCCTACCATGGAATGCAGGATGAAAATCAACGAGGCTCCGGCTTTCTGCCCGGTTTGTCAACGAGCCTTACAACGGCTCATCCGGTTCTATACCGAATAACCGGAAAAAGAGGCAGTCCGGCAACCATATGGAGGGCATGGGAACAAATATCAGGCACACATCGTCCATGAGATTGCCCATGTCTGTCCGGTTCCGTTACTTAGGTATGGCTGACGATATCAGACAGGCGTAGCTAATGTCAAGTGCTACGCCTGTCACTTAGGGTAGCCGTAGGCTTGCGGCTTGGGAAGCCGCAGGCCTACGACTTGGAGAGTCATAGGCCTGTGGCTCGGAAAGGGATATTCAGTAAATGTCCCTTATGGGATTATTTCTTGCATGTGCAAGCAGGCTTTATCTGCTTAAAGAAGTCGTTGCCTTTGTCGTCTACCAGAATGAAAGCCGGGAAATCTTCCACTTCAATCTTCCAGATGGCTTCCATACCCAGCTCGGGATACTCTATGCACTCAATGCTTTTAATATTGTTCTGCGCGAGGATAGCGGCCGGACCGCCGATAGATCCCAAGTAGAAGCCGCCGTGCTTCTTGCAGGCATCGGTCACTTGCTGGCTACGGTTTCCTTTTGCCAACATAATCATGCTGCCGCCATGGCTCTGGAATAAATCCACGTACGGGTCCATACGTCCCGCCGTAGTCGGTCCCATTGAACCGCAAGCCATACCTTTCGGTGTCTTGGCCGGCCCGGCATAATAGATAGGATGATCCTTGATGTATTGCGGAAGCTCTTCTCCCTTGTCCAGACGCTCTTTCAGTTTGGCATGGGCAATGTCACGCCCGACAATAATCGTCCCGTTTAATGATAAGCGAGTAGCTACCGGGTATTTGGTCAATTCTTTCAGGATTTCCGGCATCGGACGGTTCAAGTCTATCTTCACGGCATCCCCTTCCCCCGCGTTACGGAGTTCTTCCGGAATCAATTCCCCCGGATGTTCATCCAGCTTTTCAATCCAAATACCGTCCTTGTTAATCTTGCACTTGATATTACGGTCGGCGGAGCAAGACACTCCCAATCCGACCGGACAAGAGGCTCCATGACGGGGCAAGCGGATAACGCGTACATCATGCGCGTAGTATTTGCCTCCGAACTGGGCTCCCAAACCGATACGGTGCGCTTCCTCGAGCACCTGCTTCTCCAGCTCCGCATCGCGAAAGGCGCGTCCGCCCTCGTTACCGGTGGTCGGCAGTTCATCATAATAATGGGTGGAAGCCAGTTTTACGGTCAGCAGGTTCTTCTCGGCAGAGGTTCCGCCTATTACAAAGGCAATGTGATAAGGAGGACAAGCGGCCGTACCCAATGTCTTCATTTTCTCCACCAAGAAAGGAACCAGTGTATCTGGATTCAGAATGGCCTTGGTCTCCTGATACAAATAAGTCTTGTTGGCCGAACCACCGCCCTTGGTCACACAGAGGAATTTGTATTCCATACCCTCCGTGGCTTCAATGTCAATCTGTGCCGGAAGGTTGCATTTCGTGTTCACTTCCTCATACATGGTAAGCGGAGCATTCTGTGAATACCGAAGATTCTCTTCGGTATAGGTTTTGTATACGCCACGGGAGAGTGCTTCCTCATCACAATATCCGGTCCATACCTGCTGTCCTTTCTCACCATGGATAATAGCCGTACCGGTATCCTGGCAGAAAGGCAGCAAGCCTTTGCTGGCCACTTCCGCATTACGCAGGAAAGTAAGTGCCACATACTTGTCGTTATCGCTGGCTTCCGGGTCGCTCAGAATCTTGGCAACCTGTAAATTGTGCGAACGGCGGAGCATAAACGATACATCGCGGAAAGCGGCATTCGCCATAGCCGTCAGACCTTCTTTAGCCACTTTCAGAATAGGTGTCCCTTCAAACTTGCTGACAGAAACATATTCTTTGGTCAGCAAATAATACTCTGTTTTGTCCTCTCCCAACTGGAAAGGCGCTTCATACTTGAATGGAGGTGTTGTTGCCATATATTTTATTGCATTTGGTTTTTCATATTTTGTGGAAATAGAGAAGCCGTCTTAATAGTTCCGGTTTTTGAACTTTGAAAAAGCGTATTTCATCCTCTTGCGTGTGGAAACTGTAGGTTTGTAATTCATTTCTTAAATCAGTGATAATATCCCGTAACCGATGTACCATTGAAAGAGAGGTTTCGATAATATC